>CAYVJO010000008.1:1179-18964 GCA_964451735.1 uncultured Hyphomicrobiaceae bacterium
TCGATCAAGCTGCCATCGATGAGCAATTGTCCCTCCTCATCGACGAAAGGCGGCAGGAGACCGGGAAAGGTCCAGTTCGCGCGAATCGCGACTTGCAGATTTCCGACATTGTGTATGCAGGGCTCGCCGGTAGAGATATTGGCCGACGCCGAGAAGAACGGGACCGGCAAGTCAGCAATATCGGTATCGGGGAAATGTTTGAGTATCAGCCGGTCGAGAGCGCGCTGATCGTAAAGGGAAAAACGCGGCCATGTTTTACGGCGTAAGGCCCGGCGCTCGACCATAACTTCGGTTATGAGTTGATCGGTGTCATCCGGGTCCATGCCCAAGGCCATGCATGCTGCGACGACAGCGCCCGCGCCAACGCCGGCGAAACAGTCGCAATCAAAGCCCGAGGCTTGCACCGCCTTGAAGACACCCAGCGAGGCGGCAGCGAAAACGCCTTGCCCCGCCGCAAAGAACCCCGTCGACTGTCCGAGTAGGAAGCGGGCGAGGCGCTCGAAATCCTTCTCCTCGTTCGGCCGGATGTGATGATGCGAGCGGACCGGCCGATATTCCAGCCAGCGTCTCGTACCGGCAATGGTTGCGCCGCGCCTTGGATCGTGGAACAGAGCCAGCCTGCAAGCATCGGCCCCGCGCAGCTCGAACGCCAGCTCCTCCACCCGCCCAAGCGGCACCGGCGCGCCCAGGCGGCTGCCGTCATGAGCCCCGATCAGGCAGATTTCATCGGCCTCCGAAAGAGCGCGCTCAGTCCAAGGCGTCGGCTCCGTATCTGTAACCAGAAGAATGACGTCGAAGCGGCTTTCCTGTTCCTTCATCCAATGGATGACTTGCGGATCGTCGAGAGCGATCCCGCCTGGCATGTCTTGGCCGAGCCCTTCAGACGATAGAATCTGGCATTCGGCCCGCCTTTCGATCGCAGCCGACAATCGTTCGGCGAAATTTGGCGGCAGACGGTCGCCCCCTGCTGGACAGATCGCGAGAGACCGCGCCCGATCGGAGGAAGCTAGCGCCGCCGTCCGGGGGCGCGCTCCTCCCTCGCTGCGCAAAAAGCTTCTCAACACGCCCTGCCAGATATCGGGTGCGGTCTGCGCCAGCGCCTCGAAGCTTTCCCAATCGAGCTTCAGCACAATGCTTGAGCGAGACGCAGTGATGCTGGTCGGCTGCGCTTCCCGCGCGAAGAACGCCGTTTCAGCAAGCACTGCCCCAGGGCCCAGATCGGACCAAGCGGGGTCCGTCGCGTAACGTGTGGTCCGGAAGCGCCCGGAGGTTACGATGAAAAGCGCGACTGGGACATCTCCAGCCTTGACGAGCGTTTCGCCGCGCTCAACCGATTGCAGATGGCATTCCGCGTAGACCCGCTTCAAGGCATTGTCCGGCATGGCCTCGAATGCGCGCACGCTTTTGAGCCAATCCGCAGGTTTTTTTTGCCTAAGTCTCTTAATTCCCGCCATGCAATCTATCCGTTTGGGCACTGTTCTGCTTATCCGATCTCAGCGTCGCTGCCTATCCATGTGTTTTGGATAGGACAGCCGCAGTGGAAAAGCTGTATCATGTAAGCCCTGTTCGGTTTTATAGTGAGCCGATGATAAGCTCCATCGATCATATTGTGTTGACGGTTCGCGATCTTGACCGGGCCATTTCCTTTTATACACGTGTTCTGGGCATGGAAGCGGTGACCTTCGCCAATGGGCGGCGCGCGCTGAAGTTCGGCCGGCAAAAGATCAACCTCCATACGCTGGGTCAGGAAACGCGCAACTACGCGGGCATTGGCTCGGGCGATGTGTGCCTTGTAACGGATTGGAACATCGAGCGGGTGATTGAACGCCTTAGCGGCGAGCAAGTCGAAATCATCGAAGGACCGGTCGAACAGCATGGCGCTGTGGGCCCTATGACGTCCGTCTATTTCAATGACCCTGATGGAAATCTCATCGAGGTCAGTTGCTATAATTAGGCTTCAGCGAAAAATTCGGGCAATTTTGCTCCGCCGTCAAACCGCATGCAGGAGGATGGGCTCAACGGCGGAACGCAGTAACTGCGGCGATTAGGCAGCAGCGAACATCTGCTCGACATAGTCCCAATTGATGAGATTGTCGAACCAGGCTTCCAGATATTTCGGGCGCGCATTACGGTAGTCGATGTAATAGGAATGCTCCCAGACATCGCAGCCGAGAAGCGGTTTGGCGCCGTGAACGAGCGGGTTCTCCCCATTCGGCGTCTTGATCACTTCCAGCTTGCCGTCCTTCAACGCAAGCCAGCTCCAACCTGAGCCGAACTGACTTTTACCAGCTTCAATGAACGCCTCGCGGAACTTGTCGAAACCTCCAAGGTCGCTGTCGATCCGAGCTTGCAGCGTTGCCGGGAGCTTCCGTCCGCCCCCGCCTGGCTTCATCCATTTCCAGAAATGGATATGGTTGTAATGCTGTCCGGCATTGTTGAAGAGCCCTTGATTCACGCCGTAGGCTTCCTTGACAACATCCTCAAGGGCTTTGCCCTCTAAGCCGGACCCGGCAAGCAGCTTGTTGCCGTTTTCGACATAGGCGTTGTGGTGCTTGTCGTGATGATATTCGAGCGTTTCAGCCGACATATAGGGCTGCAACGCGTCATAGGCGTATGGCAGGTCGGGTAATTCGAATGACACGGTTGCTCTCCTTCGTTTTTCCTTGTTTCATGAGGCGAAACGTAGTCTTGGAGAGCAGCCGTGGCAAGCGGCGCGCAAAAGAAAGGTCATGAAGCCCCGAACTTCATGCCGTTGAATGTTGCCTGGGAAATGATCATTGGATGACTCGATAATTCAACCATTACCAGAATTGCGATGCTGCCGTAAACGGCTCATGAATGCGGCCTGGTGCAGACCTGATGGCACTCTCGCCAATCATGGCCAGCTTGGAGCCCGGTTTTCATTTCAGTAAATTTTGCAGCGTCTTGAATTCCTCTGTTCCGGCCTTTTCCAGCCATTCGAAAAGCGCCATTTCACAATCGGCAACGAAAGCGCCCGCCCTTTCGAGCCTGCGCAGCGCGAGTTTCTTGCTGCCCTCTGCCCGCGAACCGACCGCGTCGGCGATGACAAAAACTTCGTAGCCATCCGCGATAAGATCAAGCGCCGTCTGTCCAACGCAAATATGCGCTTCGATGCCGGCTAAAACGACCTGCCCACGCCCAGCGTCGCGATGCTCCTCAAGATGCACACGGAGCCTGTCGTCCTTCAGGCAGGAGAAATGCAGCTTGTCGAAAAACGACGCTGCGCCGGAAAGTAAGGATCGGAGCGGCTCGACCGTCGAACCCAACCCTTTTGGATATTGCTCTGAAACAGTTATCGGGACCCCGAGCGCCTTGGCCGCGTATATGAGCCGGGAAGACATATCAACAATTTTTTCCTTGTTCGAAATCGGCGCCAAGACTTTATCTTGTATGTCAACGATCAAAAGCTGCGACATCTTCCTTTGCATGCGAATCATCTGCGCAACTCTCATCTTAGCTGACCGCACTTTTTTGAGCGGCAAAGTAGTTTAGCGTAAAGCTATTAACGATTGAAGGCAAACCTTGGAAATTGGCAATATTTCACGCAGCAGCTTCAATATCACGCGATCCGGCCGTTACCGTCTTGCAATACGGACGCTGATGAGCGCAGCAGGAGAGGCTTGATTTTAGCGCCGCTGCCAGCCAATCTGCGCAAAATAAAACGCGTCGTCCCGACTGCGGTAATCGGCATTGTTCGAGCGAAATCTTATGGTTCTCCCTAAAGCCGTTTCGTTGAATGGATTTGGCGGTAAGTGGCAGCCTGGCGTCATGTCGAACACCTCGACCACGCCGGCAAATGATGCAAAACGGGCGCTGGCGCATCACTTGCTCGTGCTCGCTAGCGCATCTCCCCGCAGGCTTGCCTTGCTCGAACAGGTCGGTATCGAGCCGACAGCTTTACGCCCCGCTTCCATCGACGAGACCCCCAAACGCGCCGAGCGCCCCCGCAGCCTTGCGCAGCGTCTTGCCAAGGCCAAGGCCATGGCGGCCCATGAGCGCATACAGACGGAGCCTGAACTTGCCGGCGCGTTCGTGCTCGCAGCGGATACAGTCGTCGCGGTTGGCAGGCTCTCGATCGGCAAGCCGGAATATCTCGACGAAGCCGCAAAGGCACTTTCGACCTTATCTGGACGCACGCACAAGGTGTACACCTCGGTCTGCGTCGTGACGCCGGAAGGCAAAACGCGTACGCGCACGGTCGAGACTCGCGTCCGAATGAAGCGGCTTAACCGCCAGGAGATCGAAAGCTATCTGGCTTGCGGCGAATGGCGGGGCAAGGCGGGAGGCTACGCCATTCAAGGCATCGCCGGGGCCTTTGTTCAGAAAATTGTCGGCTCATACTCGAATGTCGTCGGACTGCCCCTCATCGAAGTTGTCGGCCTGCTCGCGGGGGAGGGCTTTCCGGTCTACTTCAACTGGCTCAATCGCGCTGAGGTTGATTCCGGATGAGCGCGGATCACGAAAAAGGCTCGTCCGGCACGGTTACGCATACGGCTCCGAAATGCCCGATTTGCGGAAAACCTCGCGTGCGGGATTATCGCCCATTCTGCTCGAAACGCTGCGCGGATGTGGATCTCGGCCGCTGGCTCAAAGGCAATTACGCCATACCCGTTAATGCCGATCACGAAGAGGACGGGTAAATCTGCCTTCAAGCATTTCCAATTGGAGCGGGCGATCGGGATCGAACCGACGACATCCAGCTTGGGAAGCTGGCGTTCTACCGCTGAACTACGCCCGCAGCCTTATTACATGTAGCACACGGCACACCCTCCGCAAGTCGCATTTCAATGGCGATCCGGGCATGACCGCGCCGGTTCTTGCTCACCGAGCCGGGGATCGTCGGCAATCGGACGCGATCCATTCTCCAGGGATTCTGGTTTAACTGGATACTGGCGGCAATCTGAGATCCAGGAGGCAAGAAAAGCAAACGCTCAAGCTTCGCCGCGGGTAGCGTCACTCCCACTTTAAAAGAAAACGTTCATAGCGTCCTTTACGGACTTTCTTTTCGCTAATTGCAAAATCCTTCACCGATATACCCGCCTCATGAACCGTTTGCGGATCGCCCGACACGAGGGGATGCCACCAGGCCAAATTCTCCCCTCTCGCGATGAGACGATACGCGCAGGTCGATGGCAACCAATCGAGTGTTGCAGCCGCAACAGGCGTCAGTTCCACACAATCGGGGACAATACGGCGGCGTAAGGCATAAGAGCCACAGCGGCATGAGCCGATATCAAGCAACTTGCACGCAATCCGCGTGTAAACAATCTCACCTGTGTCTTCGTCCTCAAGCTTTAGGAGACAACATCGTCCACAGCCGTCACAAAGCGACTCCCATTCCTCGCCGGTCATTTCATCGAGGCTCTTCCGCTTCCAAAAAGGTGGGTCATCCTGCATCGCAAAGCGCTCTGGAACGTTTATGCTTCATAGGGGGATTAAGGATCGGCCTGCCTTGCGCGTCAAGACCGGCAAAAATGGCGCGAGACGGCTTTGCTGTTTGCAGCAGACGCTGACTCGCGTATTTATGATAAATAGTAGTATGCTCTAGAAAGGCCGTTATTTTGCGCGACTGGATTTTCAAACCGAACCGCCGGAACCGCTTGGTCGATTGGTGGGCGCTCGATTCCTGGATAGACTCCAGCCTGTACGGCGTTTGGGCCCGTTACCAGGACGTCTGGTCCGGCTACTCAAACTTCGTAAACCGATTCCGGGTAACAGGTTTCCGACGCTTTACGGCAGAAATATTCTCCGAGGCAACTACGATCGGCATGGCTGGTCTCATAGGGATGCTGGCGTTGGCTCTGCCATCGCTGGAGCCAACCAACGATCCATCCTGGCGGACCGCCGCGCAATATAGCGTCACCGTCCTTGACCGCAACGGCGCGGAAATCGGCAAGCGCGGCATATTGTTTTCCGACACGGTTCCGCTTGACGACATACCGGATAATTTGATCAAGGCGACGCTCGCAACAGAGGATCGCCGGTTCTTCGAACATTTCGGCATAGATGTGTTTGGAACTTTCCGGGCGATGGCGGCAAACGTCCAGGCCAATGACGTCGTGCAAGGCGGAAGCTCATTGACGCAACAATTGGCAAAAAATATCTTTCTATCTTCGGAACGGTCTTTCCAGCGCAAGGTCAAGGAGGCGTTCATCGCGCTCTGGCTAGAAGCGCGCCTGACAAAGAAAGAAATCCTTAAAATGTATCTGGACCGCTCTTACATGGGCGGCGGAACTTTTGGCGTTGAAGCCGCATCCCAATTTTATTTCGGCAAATCCGTTAAGGAGATCAATCTCGCAGAAGCTGCCCTGCTATCTGGCCTGTTCAAGGCGCCGACCAAATATGCGCCGCACGCTAACCCAGCCGAGTCGCGCGCGCGTGCCAATCAGGTTCTGACCAATATGGTCGATGCGGGTTACATGACGGAGGGACAGGTTCACGGCGCTCGTCTCAATCCTGCGAAAGTCATCGATAATTCGGATTCTTACACACCGAACTATTTTCTGGATTGGGCCTTTGAGGAAGCGCAGCGGCTGACTCAAGGAAAAGGCGAGTACAACCTTATTGCGCGCACAACGGTTGACCTCGCTTTGCAGCGCGCCGCCGAGCAGGCGATCGAAAGCACGCTGGAGCAAAACGCCAAAGCGATGCGCGTCGGACAAGCGGCTATGGTCGCCATGGATATCGACGGGGCAGTGCGCGCGATGGTCGGAGGCCGGGATTACGGCGACAGCCAGTTCAATCGCGCGACAAAAGCCCTTCGTCAGCCGGGGTCTTCCTTCAAAACCTATGTCTATCTAACTGCGCTTGAGAACGGCGCGCGCCCAAATCAGGCCGCCGTTGATAGCCCAGTTTACTGCGGCAACTGGTCACCCAGCAATTATTCCGGCGGCTATCGTGGACGCATGACATTGACGACGGCGCTTGCTTTGTCGATCAACACGATCGCGGTGAAGTTGTCGTTCGATTATGGACGGGAAAAAGTGCTCGATAGCCTTAAACGGCTTGGGCTTGATCAGGTCAAAAGAACGTGTTCCATGGCGCTCGGGGATCAGGGCATCACTGTTCTCGACCATACCTCCGCGTACGCAACGCTTGCGTCAGGCGGGAAGCGGGTCAAGGGATATGCAATTACCGAGATCCGCAATACGCAGGATGAAATCATCTATTCGCGGCAAAGAGATGAGCCGCCGGCAAAGCAGCTTTTCAATAGGCAGGCCGTCGAAACATTGAACGAAATGCTGTCCCACGTCATAACGGAGGGCACTGGACGCGGGGCAGCGCTCGATTTTACTAGCGCGGTCGGCAAGACCGGCACGAGCTCGGACTATCGCGATGCCTGGTTTCTAGGCTTTACGGGCCAGTATGTAGCGGGCGTTTGGTACGGAAATGACAGCTTTACATCGACAAATAAAGTCACGGGCGGGTCGCTTCCAGCACGTACCTGGCAGCAATTCATGATCGCGGCGCACTCCAATTATAATATCCCGCAAATTCCAGGAGTTCCCTTGCACCCGAAGCAGATCGAAGAGACACAGCGTATTGCCGAAATCAAGAAAGAGGACCCTACTTTGGGCGCCGTGATTTCTCAAGGCTCGAACCGCATGCCTCAAAAGACGCGCCAGTGGTTGCTCAACTTGTCGAAAGTTCTTAAAGAAGCTAGATCGCTGGACGCTACCGGCGCCTCGATCGAGACGGATGGAGCCGCGCGCCTGGCAGGAGGAGGCTTGAACCGATAAGCCGTGTGCCAAGCGTCCGTCTCTTGGCCGCCCGGCGAGAGAAGGCTTAACTTTCTTTGTAACCTCAAAGTTTTTGCAAAAACTGGAAAGACTGATTCTTGTGATTGCTGCTTTGCCAGAAAAGACTCGGTTAGTAAGGGCCTTGCCGCAAGAACCGGAAGCAGACTAGTGGAGCGAATTTGACATTTGAGTCCCGCTCGCCGCAGACGCATCACTCAAATGTCAAATTCGCTCCACTAGGTTTGATGCGCCAGGTGAGCGCATGTATCGCGCGGGATTGAGCTTGTTGAAAAACTTCATATGTTTCCTTGTGTTTGCGGCGCTGTCCTTGGTGCTTGGTCTGGGCTCGGCCCATTACCTGATCGATGACGGTTTCGCCCTCGTTGTCAGCCGCGGCGGCCCCTGGAAAACCTGGATCAACGCAGGCAGCCTTGCCGCGGATCCCTATACACGGGCGCATGTTTCACGCACCGGGTTGCTGCCGATAACTTCGGCAAGTGGCTTGACCTATTTTGCCAATACTGACAGCAAAGGCCGCGCGCTGATTTCTGATTGCGACTATGAAATCGTGGCGCGCCCCTTTTCCGCCGTGTGGTGGACGATCGCTGCGTTCGATGAAGATGGAAGGCTGATTCCGAATAAGGCATCGCGTCATGCATTCAGCAGTCAAAGCCTTGCTATTTTGTCAGACGGGACCCAGCGCATCGTTCTCGCGCCCGAGGCCCGTCCGGGCAATTGGCTGCCGTCTGGGGAGGGGCATAAATTGACTCTCGTCCTGCGCATCATACGTCCCCTAGCTATAGAAGGCGGGCAGGTCAGCGGCAATATTGATGCGGATAGCTTGCCGAGAATAAGGAGACTGAGCTGTTGATCCGGACCTATTGGCCCTGGCTCGTCGCATCTTTTTTCTGCGCCGGGATCATACACATACTCACGGTTTTCGGCGTTCCCTATGTCGCATCCCGTGACGCCTGGGCAAGATTATCCGCCGTGTCGGACCAGAACCGCATGGTCGTGCTATCTGTTGCGGCGAGCGAAACGCCACTGCCGTTCATGGCTCCTGATATTGCCTATGCGTTTTGCCGCTTTGATCTGACGAATCAGAATCTGCTGGTTCACACATCGCTTGGCGATCCAAGCTGGAGCATCGCTGTATCGACGAGATATGGCGAGAATTTCTATTTCATTACAGGCGCCGAGGCGAAGCGCCTGGAATTGCGGCTTCTTCTTGTACCAAGGGTCAGGCTTGCTCAGGAGGCGAGCACCGAGCGTTCCGAGGAGGGCGAGGAGCAAATTATTGTGATCACGCCCGGAATGAGCGGACTTGTGGTTTTGCGCGCGCCGATCAGAGGCCCAAGCTTTGCTGCAGATACGGTAAGCGCTCTTCAAAACGCAAAATGCACCCCGCTTAGGGAGCCAGTGATCGATCCGGCAGTCATATCGGAAGGTCTTGCTATACCGGAACAGCGGCGCTGATTAAGGATATAGTCAACCACCTCGAAAAACGGGAAGTAAAGATTGTAAAAACAAATTACGTCAATATGTAATCGTATAGCTATGTATAGTATGACTATACTGAATTGAAGTACGTAATATCAGAATTACATATCCTTCAATTCTGTTTCGATCCAAGAGATCGGGTTAAACCCAAAGGCTGAGTAGTGGAGTCAATGTTTACAAATTCATTTTTCATGATATCGACTTGACCCGTCGCCAAAATTTCATCTCCTAACTGCCCCTGATCGGCTGGAGCCACGCCAGTGAAAGCTACGGCACGAAGAGATTGCTTGGAAAAATCAAGTTTCGCAACAAGCGCTGGATTGGGTTTGTAAGCTGTATTAGAGACAACGTGAACGACCTTATAACCTTCAAGCTTTAGCTGCGTAAGCAGATCGTCCATTGCAAGGGCGGTGACATCCTTCAAGTCGTGGAAAAGCAAAATCCCGCCATGCATGCGACGGACACGTGTCATTGTTTGTTCAATCAAACCTTCCGGCGTCAAACCGGCTTGCGTATCGTCCGATACCACATCGACCGACCATACGCTGATATTACGACTCGCCAGATATTCATTGATTTCAGGGGAATGATTTAGCCCTGGGTAACGGAAAAAAGGGGCAATTGTTCCGCCGAGGACATAAGATGTAGCGACAAATCCTTTCTCGATTTCAACTTTGGCTTCTTCGAGCGGAAGTTTGCTGAGGTCTCGCGGGTGTGACCAAGTATGCGTCGCAACGGTATGGCCGCGTCTCGCCGCCTCCTTAACGCCCTCGGCCATGAACGTCGCCATTCGGCCAACCGTAAAAAATGTTGCCTTCACGCAATGACGGTCGAGCACGTCAAGGATTATCTTGGTGTTTTTAGCATGCGGGCCATCATCGAAAGTCAGAACAATTTCGTTGCGCCGCAATGGCGCAGTATCTTTGTACTGCAGACGACCGAAAAACTTCCCTCCGGAAGAGTCGATCGCGATTGTGCGGGCCAACCCTGTCGTCCTCGGATCGTCAGCACAGTCCTCCGCGTGGGCATGAACCCCTGCGCCTGCTAGAAAAGCCGCTGTCGAAACGAGTTTGAGCAAGCGAAACATCAGGCCCCCTTCCAAACGCACGAAACAAAATTCTTCCCTATTCTGATGGGTCGGCAGCTCGAAACAAGCGATAAGTCACATCCCGAGGCAGTTCACTGGCGCTTGTTGATTCTTCGCTACAGCCCCTGGCGTCTCGCCTCAGAATCCTCTCATTTCAAGTCTGTTGTAATAGGTTTAGAGGTCATTCGATGCCCCTCAAGATAGCGAGTTGGAACGTCAATTCCATTAAGATTAGAGCTGAAAGCGTAGCGGATTGGGCCCGCAATGCACAGCCTGATATCTTATGTCTTCAAGAGTTGAAATGCGAGGATAAAGCATTTCCCCAAACGTTGTTTGAAGATATTGGCTATAATGTTGCGCTATTTGGGCAAAAAACATATAATGGAGTTGCTATACTCTCAAAACGACCTATGAGTGACGTTGCAAGAGGCCTGCCAACTTACGGGGATGACGATCAGGCGCGTTACATTGAGGCCGTGATCGATCTGCCAGACAAAGCCTTGCGCGTTGCTTCGATCTACCTGCCCAACGGAAATCCGACCGATAGTACGAAATTCGACTACAAACTGCGCTGGCTATCAGCCCTTTCAGCCCATGCCTCTGACCTGCTTGCGTATGAAGAGACGCTTGTCCTTGCTGGGGATTATAATGTTATCCCTGCGGAGACCGACGTTTATAATCCGGAGGCTTGGAAGGACGATGCGTTGTACAGGATCGAAAGCCGCAAAGCGTTTCATAGCCTTATGAATTTGGGCCTGCGCGACGCTCTGCGGCTATGCTCGGATGAAGCCGGACATTATACATTCTGGGATTATCAAGGCGGCGCTTGGCAAAAAAATCATGGAATTCGTATCGATCACATCCTTTTATCGCCCGAGGCAACTTCAATGCTACTAAGGGCTGATATCGACAAATATGTCAGGGGATGGGAAAAGCCATCCGACCATGTCCCGATATGGGCCGAGCTGGATTCGTCTTGCTAGGCCCTTTAGACTAACGATTAGGTTTCGTCACGACTGGAGACTTAAGTTGAATATTGGTATTCTGGTTTTGAAACTTGTCCGTCCCATTCTTGTAATCTAGGTCGCCTAACTGACGTGTTGGGGACTTAGACGGAGCAGGAACCTCTGTCGCCGGCGCCGAGGTGGCTATGGTCTGATAGATCTCTCCATGTACGGTTTTCCATTTTTCAACCAGGAGCATCGCCTCAGCTTCGATTTCTTTCGGAGCGACAATTATAGCGTCGTCATAAAGAGAAAGTATCCAGGCGCGGTTTTCAGGCGCAGTCCGTTCTCTGCCAAGAATGAGTAAGGCAAGCCCTTGAGCTGCTTGGCGTTTCATGACTTTGCCATCCCACATCATAGAGCCCAACAATGCTTGGGCCGGTGGATGCTGTTTTCTAGCGGCGCTATCAAGCAAACGAATTGCCATTGTTGTATTTTGCAAAATGCCTGAACCCGTAAGATAGAGCTTGGCCAGTTCGAACATGCCTTCCGGATCCTGTAGGAGGACGCCTGCGTGGAAATATAAATCCGCAGCGGCACTCATGTTGGGCTCAGCTTCTGATGATCCGAAACCCTTGGCGTAACAATTTGCCAATTTGCGAAACGCCGTCGCGACAAGATCAGCCGAGGGATAAAAACGGTCAACGCGCGAATAGCGATCCGCAGCGATGCTGTAGGTTTGACACGCCTTTAACCAGTTGCTCGGTACCAATTCACCTTTTTCGTGAATTGCGGCAATGCGCAAAAGTGCATTCAGGCTACCAAGATCGGATGCGCGTTGCAGCGCGATAAGACCGGCAGCAACATTGTTCTCTCGGAATGCGGTTTCCGCAAACTCAATCTCTTCAGACGCAGGCCGAAGCGGCGACTCCGCTGTGTAGCCAACGCCAGTTAACATAGTGCTCAGCAACAACGCTGAGATACCCCCCAAAAACTGCCGCATGCTCATAATCCGCATAACAAACCGTTATAAATCGTTCCCTTACGAGAACACCCCCCGCATATGCGCGCCCGGCAAAACTGGCGCAACGCCATGACAAAGTTCTAGTCTCATCTCCTAACGAAATTCTGTACGGCGAAATAAGGTATCTCAATCATTGTCATCTGCGACACCGATCATGTTTCAAAATGCCGCGCATATTGAGGCGATTAAACGACGCAATAGAGACGTTCGTCATAAGATCATTCGATTTAAAACTCTTTGTCGCTCTCTTGTTGCGTTCGCAATATTGCACCTTAATGCTTGTCCATGAAATCGTCTTCGAATAATTCTTGGTAATGTCTAGCACCAAATGAATTGGCTTGCCGTCAAATACAAAGCCAGCACAATCCTCAAGGTTTTCTATTTCTTTAAACTCTATGTCAGATCCGATAGCTAACATATTAGCATTATTCGCCATTCTGGGATGCGAAAACCTACCCTGATTTCATTTTTTAGTTCGATATACATTTGACGTATTTTCTGCCACCAAATCTTTATAAAACGACTTCACTGATCAACTATTCTATTACGCAAAACAAAAAAACGCTTAACAAGCAAATTAGACCCTTTTACCCCGCCGTACACACCATGACGATCTGAAATGCTTATCAAGCTCATGGTTATGGAGTTTTATGGCGCAAAAGAGGCATGAAAGCCGCAGTGAGTTGCTTGCTCGCAACAATGGCGCTTGAAGACGGCATCCGCTTTGGCTGATAAGGGAATTGTCGAGCGATTTCTGGATTACACCTATGAAAATGTTGCGAATATGCAACTTTAGCATTTCCAGGCTATTTGAAGTGAATGTATTGCTCAAGAGCCTGATCCGTTCAAAGGGGCCTAAAACCGGGCTTTAACTTTTTGTTTTGGCGCAATCTTTTCGCGAACCCGTTCCCACTTTTGCGGATTACGCTCTAACTGTTGTCTTAATAACAGTCTCGTGCAGATCGCCTTTTCCCACTTTTCTAGATTGCGTTAAGCGGCCGCCTGCAATCTCTTTAGCGCTTCATGCAAACGTTTTTCTGCGGCAGAAGCTTGTTCGCGTCGCTCGCGGCTTTCTTCAACCACATGTTCTGGCGCGCGGTCAATGAACTGGCGATCCGACAGCTTTTGATCGAGTTTCTCGATTTCAGCCTGAACTTTGAAAATTTCGCGTTCGAGCCGCTCGCTTTCAGCTTGAAAATCAACGAGGCCCGCTAGAGGCAATGCTAGCACAGCATCACTCATGACAATCTGTACCGAGCCCTTAGGGGCCGTTTTCTCAAACGTAATCCGATCGAGCCGGGCCAGTCTTTCCAAAGTATTGCGATGCTTTTCGACGCGAGACTGGATCGTGTTCGTTGAGGCGGAAATCGACAGCGGCATGCGCGAGGCGGCAGGCACATTCATTTCTGCCCGAACCGAGCGGATTTCTGAGACGACGCTGAGCAGCCAAGCCATTTCCTCATCTGCCTCAATGTCTTCCAAGCCACTCAAATCGGGCCAGCCATTCAGGACCAGCATCGAGTCGCGCCCGCCTGCCTCATCGCCGATCTGGCGCCAGAGCGCCTCAGTTATAAAGGGCATGTAGGGATGGAGCAGGGTTAGAATATGATCGAATGCCCAGGCGAACATCGCTTGCGTCTCGGCTTTTGCTTTGGCGTCGGAACCGGCCAGCACCGGCTTCGCCAGCTCCACATACCAGTCGCAGAAGGTGTGCCAGACGAAATGATAGACGGCGTTTGCCGCGTCGTTGAAACGATGTTGCTCGATCGCTTCGGTCATGTTGGCGGTTGCGCGCTGCGTTTCGCCCGCGATCCATCTGTTAACAGTGTCCTTCGCCTTTTCCGGCTTAAAGCCTCTGACAGGAAAGCAACGGTTCATCTCGCCGAAGCGGGCGGCGTTCCAGAGCTTGGTCGCGAAATTGCGGTAACCCTCGACGCGGGCCGTTGTAAGCTTGATGTCGCGCCCTGGAGCGGCCATGGCAGCGAGGGTGAAGCGCACCGCATCCGCGCCGTACTGGTCGATAAGGTCAAGGGGATCCATGACGTTCCCCTTCGACTTCGACATTTTCTGGCCCTTCTCATCGCGCACGAGGGCGTGGATGTAGACCGTGTGGAAAGGGACCTCCTTCATGAAGTGGAGGCTGAACATCATCATTCGGGCGACCCAGAAGAAGATGATGTCAAAGCCGGTAACGAGGACCGAGGTTGGATAATAGCGCTTCAGTTCAGGCGTATCGTCTGGCCAGCCGAGGGTCGAGAATGGCCAGAGCGCGGAAGAGAACCAAGTGTCGAGAACGTCCTCGTCGCGTCTTAGCTCGACTGTCTTGCCGTAGTGTTTCTTAGCGAGCAGGGAAGCTTCAACCTCTTCAAATGCAACGAATATCTCACCATCCGGACCGTACCACGCCGGGATCTGATGCCCCCACCAGAGCTGGCGCGAGATACACCAGGGCTGGATGTTGCGCATCCATTCGAAATAGGTCTTCTCCCAATTCTTCGGCACGAAGACCGTGCGCCCGTCCTCGACGGCCTTGATCGCTTCCTTGGCCAGCTCGGCGGCGTTCGCATACCACTGGTCGGTCAGCCATGGCTCGATCACAGTATTAGATCGGTCGCCAAAAGGCACCTTCAGCACATGCGGGTCGATTTTCTCGACAAGTTCCAGCGCTTCCAGATCGGCGACGACCTTTTTGCGCGCCGCGAAACGGTCCATCCCACGATAGGCTTCCGGCGCATTCTCGTTGAGCGCGCCATGCTGGTCGAAGATGTTAATGAGTGGCAGGTTGTTGCGTCGCCCGACCTCAAAATCATTGAAATCGTGTGCGGGAGTGATCTTCACCGCGCCGGAGCCTTGCTCGGGATCGGCATATTCGTCGGCGATGATCGGGATTTCGCGTCCCGTCAGCGGCAGTTCGACCGTCTTGCCGATATATTTCTTCCAGCGCTTGTCATCCGGGTGAACGGCGACGGCAGTGTCGCCCAGCATCGTCTCGGGCCGGGTGGTCGCCACGACGATATGCTTGTTCTTCAGGCGGCCGGGGTTCTTGATCGGATAGCGGAAATACCAGAGGTGCCCCTTGGTCTCGACCGACTGCACCTCAAGATCAGAGATCGCGGTCAGTAGCTTGGTGTCCCAATTGACAAGGCGCTTGTCCTTGTAGATCAGGCCCTGCCTGTAGAGATCCACGAACACTTTGGTAACAGCTTTCGACAGCCCTTCATCCATGGTGAACCGCTCACGCGACCAGTCGCAAGACGCACCCAGACGCCTGAGCTGACCGATGATCGCGCCACCCGACTGCTCCTTCCACTCCCAGACGCGGCTGATGAACGCTTCGCGGCCAATCGCACGGCGATCCGGCTCCTGCCGCTCCATCAGTTGGCGCTCGACGACGGATTGCGTCGCAATACCAGCATGGTCCGTACCAGGCTGCCAGAGTACGTCCTTGCCACGCATCCGCTCGAAACGGATCAGAATGTCCTGGAGCGTGTTATTGAGTGCATGGCCCATGTGGAGCGAGCCGGTTACATTTGGCGGCGGGATGACTATGCAGAACGGCTCAGCGGACTTGTCGGAGTTAACGTTTACTTTGGCGCCTGCGCCAGCGCGAAACGCACCCGATGTCTCCCATTCATCGTAGATTGAGGCCTCAATGTCCGAAGGCTTATAATGTTTATCAAGCATAGCAGAGTCACGTGGTAGGGCGTTGACGTTTAGCGAGAACTAAAGCGTGCACAGCAGCTACAGTCAACCGGCACGACTGCGCCATCAGACAAGGTCATTTTTTGAAAACAATCAGCTTTGAATGACGCCCTTCGCCCGCAATTCCGGCGACGCATCGCGCTCCGCAAGCTGCTCCCGAACGGCTTTTTCAACGATGCGAGCCAAATTTTCATTCAGCCACTGGACGATAAGCGGCTTTATCAGCTCTTTGATACTGTCTTCAATGCTGGCGGGCATTGCGACAAAGCTCGCTGCGGCCTGAAGCGGGTCGGGCGCGGCAGACGATATGGCTGGGGCAAACCCGATTTCGGCGCTTTCGAGACGTTCTGTTTGCGCCAATGGCAAAAGAGACGCCGCCTGGTGGGGTCGCGCATCTGTCTCTTGCAAGCTGATTTCAGAGACGTCCGGCAAGGAAAACCCATTCGCACCGTCAACAATCTCGGTTAGGACAGGAGCCGAAACTTTTTCTTTAGCAGGACTATCAGCTGTGAGTTCGGCGGTTTCCTGCGGGAAGTCCGCGTAAGGAGGGTACTCGGAGTCCGGTGGCGGTGGAATATCGAGTAGATCGATTTGCGCTGCAAGTTCCTGGCTGGGCGCGTTGCCATCAGCGATCGGCCCGTCTTTATGATCGGCCCTGGCGAGGGCGGCTTCGAGCGAGTCGGTTATTTGGTCCATGAAGGGCTTATCGGCCTGCATTACATCGGCCACCACTGGCGCCCGCAGCGTATCCTGTGCAAAATCCATGACTGCCGTACGCGCAAGCTTTTCAGCGGGGCTGTGGGCAGAAGCTACCTCTTCCTGCCCGTCCAGGTCGGCTTGGGTGGCTCCCCCAAAGACCCGCGTAAGGAAATCGCCGACAAAACGCTTGTCCATTTCCGGGTCTGCGGGTTCATCCAGCCCATTGTCCTTCTCGGGCGGAATCGGCAACACACCTGCATCAACCCCGCTTTTCTGCTTGGGTTCATGCGCATACGGGAAAGGGATAGCCGGTCCGCTCTTGGGCACAGGCATTTGGACACCCTCGGCCCAAGGATCGCGAGGAGATCCAACGCGATGAGCGCGCGGGGCAGCTGCTACCCCGTCTTTTACTAAGAGCTCATTATCCTCCGTGCGCGGAGGGGGCGGCTGCCTGGAGCTATCGCCTTCCAAACGTCTAGCTGACCAAATAGGACGGGACTGCGACGCCGCTTGAGTTTGAGCCGAACTGGTTTCCGCTGGGACCGGGTTCTGGCGGGGCGTATTCCGTTCCGGTACTTGTAACGGCCGGAGCGAGCGCGCTTTCAGGTTAGTCGTCTCTTCGGCATCAGCCTTTACACCCGATGAAGCGGGTTGTGATTGGCGACTAAGGGGTCGTAAGGAAGGCGTATGATCGGTTACCTCATGGTCATGCGATGCGAGCCGATCGACTTCGACAGCGACGTTTGATAGTATTGTTCTAAGCCCGATATCGTCAAAATCCTCAGGGGACGACGACGCGCTTACCGGCCCAGCTCTTTCTGGCAAATGTTCGGAAAAGGTTAATCGGTTAGCATGCTGTGGGCGAGTCTTGTCTTCGGCAGGCTGTTCGTCGAGCAGGAGATCCTCTGTTAGTTCAAGGACGCCCTCATCCGCCGCCGAGACGGACGATTCGGGGTGGTTCTGAGCTGAAGACACTGTCACCCCTGTGTAAGGCGAACCGATAACATGATCGGCGGGGGCGCTCTCATGGCCTGTATGCGGCGTGGACAGGCTGGTATCGGGGCTCCGG
>CAYVJO010000009.1:0-1907 GCA_964451735.1 uncultured Hyphomicrobiaceae bacterium
TCCGTTGAACAACTTGATGGGTTGGAATACTATCGGGGGAGGAAAAGGGAACGCGACCGCTGTTGGTTATGGGGCGCAAGCGACTGGTCAGTCTTCGACGGCTGTCGGCGAGACGTCCCTGGCCTCCGGTGACGGCTCGGTCGCGATAGGAGAGGATGCTCAGGCGAAAGCCGATGGCGCTATCGCAATCGGCGGCGACAGAGCCCCTGGCGGCGGAAACCCGAACGATGCTGCTGTTGCAAGCGGTAAGGATTCCATCGCAGTCGGCACGGATTCCAAAGCCGGCGCTACGAACAGTCTTGCAGTCGGAGGGCAAAGTTCAAGTCAGGGCGTCGCGGCAACCGCGCTCGGCTACTCTTCGAATGCCTTGGGCGCTAACTCGATTGCTATCGGTGACGCCAGCGCCACGGGATCTGGCTCGATCGCAATCGGGTATGGGGCGAGCGCCACGGGCTCAGTCGCGATCGGCGTAAATTCGAAGGCAGCAAGTGGCGGCACTGCAATTGGCGATGAGACCGAAGCTACCGGAACCAGAACGGCTGCTCTGGGTTACGGCGCTACAGCAAAACATGAAAACGCAACAGCAATCGGCAACGGCTCGGTTACAGAGCGCGATGGTCACATTGCTTTCGGTGAAAGCGGGCAGGTCAGCCAGAACAACACTTACACTCTGCGCGGCATAACCTCTGATCTTAGCCGCTCATATCAATCAGGTCCGCTGGAAGTCGTCACAACTGATGCGGGTGGAAATCTCGCTTCCGACGGAGGGCAGATCTTCCGTAAGCTCGGAGAGCACGGAGCAGGCATCGCTATTGCTATTGCGCTGGAAAATCCCGACCTTGTCGCCAATGAGAGATTTGGGCTTGCCGCCAATATCGGCTTCTTTGAAGGCAATACTGCGCTCGCCTTATCCGCTACGGGCGTTCTCGGCCATGACTTCCTCGGCGGCGGCGAGCGCTGGGCTGTGTCGGGTGGCGCTGGCGTCAGCATAAGCGAGGATGAGTATGGCGGTAATAACACGGACCGCACAGTCGCGGGCCGGGCAGGCATCCAGGTTTCCTGGTAAACTTCCTGATCCCTCAAGGCCAGCCAAGCGGCTGGCCTTAAATATCGAGCGTATCGACCGAAGCATCTCCTTCAATAAGGCGCAGGCCGCTGCAGCCTGATACATTCTGATTGGATCAGAACGGGTCTCTGACTTTTTGTCTTGGCGTAATATTTAGCAAAGCCGGTTTGCACTTTTGCGGATTACGCTCTAGATTACCGGATTATGCAATGACGCGGTTCCCTTACTGGCTTGCTGTGACTTTGTTGTTCGCGTCTTGCCCGTTTCAACTCGCTGTTGCTCAGAGCGTGGGCAAGGAGGCTGCGGGCGCACCTCAACAAGGTCAGGCTAACGCTCCTGCCATTCCTGATGCTTATAAGCTAAACATGATGATCCGCAGCGCGGTCATCGCCCTTAACCAGGCTAATAAAACTGGCAATTATACTGTGCTTCAGGATCTGGGCGCGCCGGCCTTCCGTGCGGCGAACGAATCGGTGCGTCTTGCTCAGATATTTGCCAGTTTGCGCCAAAGAAACCTAGATTTGTCGCCGATCCTCTTCTTCACGCCGAAACTCATCGGGCAGCCTCAACTCCTTGAGAACGGCATTCTGAGGCTAACTGGCTTCTTCCCTACGAGCCCGGAGCGCGTCGATTTCGATCTCTATTTCCAACTCGTTGAGAACGATTGGCGGATTTTTGGCATAGGTGTTACAACCAGCCCAGCCGATGTGACCGCCGCCATAGCCGTTAATCCCCAAGAGAGCACGGCGCCGCAAGCCGAGCGGCAGAGCGCTGACTCTCAACAAGACCGGCCCAAAGTCACTCCAGCAGCTGCCCCCTCCGCAGTTACCGCTCCGCCCCC
>CAYVJO010000009.1:1917-17874 GCA_964451735.1 uncultured Hyphomicrobiaceae bacterium
CATCCACGATCACCAGCAGCCGCAGCGACCGGCCGTTGCCGCCGCCGTCGAGAACCGCACGACGGATAACGCTACCCGGATCGATCTGGCTAAGCCGCAAGCAGTGACGCAACCGTGGATCAGTTCGGAGGAGGAACCGTCAACTGCTCCCGGCAATGATGCAAGCGAGCCAGGCTTTTGGGGAGGCTTCAACCCTTTTTCGCGCTGAGAGCGAGAGACGTCGCCTCTTATCCGGTCATACCGAGCCAGTGACGCATGAAGTTGTGAAGCCATAGCCTCAGCGCCGGGCCGTGACGATGATGAGCTAGCAGGTGCTCCGCTCTCGGACGTGCTCCGGGCGCAGCCAGACGATGCGCCGCCCGCACAGTCCAGCTATGGATCATAGCCAAAGTCATTTCGGGGTGGAACTGAACCCCGTAAGCGTTCTCCCCATAAAGGAACGCCTGGTTCTCAAACACCTGGCCGCCAGCAAGCTTGCTGGCCCCACCGGGCATGGTGAAGCCTTCCTCGTGCCACTGATAGACATGTGCGGGCAACCCGACAAGCGATGCCCCGCACCCGCTCGGCTCGATCGGGTAGTAGCCTACTTCGACGATAAGGTCTGGATGCCGGCTGACCTCGGCGCCAAGATGTTTCGCCAGCATTTGCGCGCCAAGGCAGATCCCTAGAAGGGGCTTGTTCTCCCGCAGCGGAACCGATAGCCAGTTGATTTCAGCCCGAATATACGCCTCGGAATCGTTGGCGCTCATTGGCCCGCCAAAGACGATCACGCCGACATGCTGGTCCAAGGTTTGCGGCAGCGGATCACCGTAGCGAGGTCGGCGTATATCGAGTTCATAGCCATGGCGCCGCAGCCACTGTCCGATGGCCCCCGCTTGCGATTCCTCCCGGTGGAAGACAAGAAGCACCTTCGCTTGTTTGGCTGAACCGCCATTTTGGTGGGCATGTGACAGCATGCTGTTGCCAGGATGGATAGACACTTTTCTTGTCATTCTTTTCCTTATCGGCCACGTTCTCAATAACGCTGTTTCAGAAACCAGCCTATAAACGGCACCAGGATAAAATGCGGTATATAACGAACCGCAAACGCATTGAACGAAGGCATGATCCCGGGAACGACCACATTTGCACCGGCCAAGAACCCGCCATGGATGATGCGCGCGGCCCGATCTGGAGGCATCACGCTGAGCAGCCTGAGGTAAAGCGCTCCGCTTGCGCCCATTCGCTCGTGAAAGCGGGTGGCGACCGGCCCTGGAGCTGCCACACAAATTCTTACCCCTCGCCCGGCATTCTCATGAGCGAGCGCTTCGGTAAACGAAACAACATAGGCTTTGGAGGCGTAATAGGCGGCTTGGTACGGGCCGGGCAGAAGGCCGCCGAGAGAAGCGATATTCAAAACGCCGCCTCGTCCCCTGCGCAGCATGTCGGGTAGAAAAGCGCGGGTGAGCAGCGTGAGCGCCTCGATATTGAGACGACAAAGCTCGGCGATCCGTTCCGGCTCCTGACCTGTAAAATCTCCGCCAAGCCCAATCCCCGCATTGTTGACCAAAATGTCCGCATAAAGCCGGTGTTCATCAAGCACCTCGCGGATATGTGCAACGCAATCGCGTGTAGCCAGATCGATGGACGCGACATGAACCTCCGCGCTAAGCTCGCGGCGCAGCTCAGAGGCGGCGCGTTCCAGATTGTCCTGGCTTCTGGCGACCAGCAATAGCCGAAAGCCCTGCTCCGCGAACGCATTCGCCAGGTGACGGCCTATGCCTTCGCTGCCGCCAGTGATAATGCATACGGGTAATCGCCCCGCATCCTCCGGCAACGGCTCCGCGTTCCGGACATTGCGCCGCGTCCAAGCCGTTTCGAGCTTTTGCAGCAGCTTCGGCATGGGACTATTCGGTCTCAGGACGCACGGCGCGCTTCAGCTCCATACGGTCGCGCGCCGGAACGGCAAGAAGCTCGGCGGTCCGCCAGATAAGGTTGTCCTCCAGCGGCCCCAACTCGCCATCGGCATAGACAAGCTCCCACATCATGGCGATGATCTGCCGCTTCTCCTCAAGGGAAAGGCGGTCCCGGAGTACGGATGTAAACCGGTAAATATCGATAGCGCTCTTCTCGCGTCGCTCGGCCTCGATGAGAAGCCGGTTCAATTCGGCTTCGTTGAGCTGAAAATAATCCGTCAGAAGCGGCTTGAGACGGGCGGTCTCCTCCTCCCGTATCGTGCCGTCAATGGCGATAGCATGAAACAGCAGCGCCGCCGTCGCGAGCCTAGCGTCGCCGTCTTCTAGGGTCTCGCTTTCGTCCCTACCCGAAAGAGACTCCAAAAAAGCGGATATGGATTTAAACATGACAAACAACCCTCATTTTGCCCTCAGCCTTGCGGCGGCGAACGCGATGCCTAATGCGTGCAATGGCGCGCACTCTGTTCTTGGAGTATATATAATGACGGTAACCCTCGACATGCAAAGCCCTTACCGATTGGAGCGTTCCCGATGAGCGGGGATGATTCAGCAGGATTTGGCGTCATTCCGCGTGCGGCGGTCAGCGCGGCGATCTTTTGCGGCAACAGCGTGCTGCTCGTCAAAAGGGCGCGGCCTCCCGCCGCAGGGCTCTGGAGCTTGCCCGGCGGTCACATCGAGCCAGGGGAGCGCGCTATCGACGCGATGCGGCGGGAGCTTCTTGAGGAGACTGCAACCGATGCGAAAATCCTGGGAGTAGCCGGCGTGACAGATGTCGTTCAGCAAAATGACAGGGGCGGCGTGCTATTTCATAAGGTCATCATCGTATTTTACGGTCTCTGGTGCGCTGGTGATGCATTGGCAGGCAGCGACGCCAACGCTGTTCAGTGGCAAGAGATGGACACGCTGGAAATGCTGGACTTGACGGAAGGTCTTGTAGAAATAGTTTCGAACGCGAAGCAGAGTTTACTGAGCCACATTCGTTAATATCGCTGGCGGAAGGATTGGGCGCTGGCGCCGGGCCAGCTCAAACGTGGTGATAAGCGTCAATGCTTATCGGGTTGATCTTGACGCGTTAATACAACCTTAGGTATAAGGTCCGGAAGTAATGAAGCTCCAGGCGTATGTGGCAAGTTTGTTTGTTATGGTATCCCTATCAATTGGTATTGCGGTCAGCGCGTCCTTCGCCTTGGCGCAATCGGTGGATAATTCCGACGCCCCTGACAGCCGCCCCTATGACGCACAGATCTATCGCTTGTCGGAAATTCTCGGCGCTGTTCACTATTTAAGAGAACTATGCGGCGCGGATGAAGGCCAGGTGTGGCGCCTGCAAATGCGCGATTTGCTCAACGCGGAAGGTACAAGCGCTTTGCGGCGGGCACGTCTGGTGGATAGCTTCAACAGTGGGTATCGCGGCTATGCGAGAACTTACAGGACATGTACCCGCCCCGCGCTGCAGGCGATCAAGCGATTTATGCGTCAAGGCGCAGAGATAACCGACGCGCTCGTGGAAAACGATCGTTAATATAATATTAAAGTTAATATGCCTCCCGCGTTAAGGACAAAGATAGCACAGTCATTATTCGTTCAGAGTTTGTGATATGACAAGTATAGCGGCTGGCGTTCGTATTTAATCTGGAGAGTTGTAGCGTGAATCGTATCAAATTTTACGACTTGCCTCACGGGGCAAGCCCCACTGCTGAAGAAAAGAAACAGGCTGCTCTCCGTTATATTATGGATGCGTGGGAAGAGGCCGTTTATGATGGTATTGAGCCAGAATTGTTGGCCAATGCTGCGTTCTTTGCCGCCTTGTCCGATCTTGTCTCCAGCTATGGCGAAGACGCCGTCGCCAAGATGACGGAGGGCCTGCCAAGACGAATCCATAATGGCGAATTCACCTTATACAGGGTCACGCAATAAGCCCAAATGTTCGCCGAAAAAACGCGGTAGAACATCCGGTGGCGGCGATGCATCGGCGGCATGTCCCATAAGACCCAACGCAAGCTGAAAGAAGAGTATCCCGCCAAAAGCGAGCAAGAGAACGCCAGCGACCTGGTTGATCATTTTCAGCTTGTTTTCATTGATCCGGTCGCGCAGTTTTTCAATAAGACTCGATAAGACCGCCCACCACAAAAGACTGCCCGCCATCACCGAACCAACAAGCGTCACAGCATCGAAATAGCTGTTCAACCCGCCAAGTACCGATCCGAGACCGCCAATGATAGCGAACAAACCAAGAATAGCGCCAGGATTGGTTATCGTCAGGAAAAATGTCTGCGGGATCACGCTTGCGTGAGGCAGAATACGCCAAATCTGGAAACGGATCACGGGTCGGAGCCGCTCGGGCACCCGATCGACAATGCGCCGCAATTGCGCCAAGTTCGTCCGTTTTTGCGCCGCAAGTTTGGGCTTTGCCATATAGAGTTTGATGCCGAAAGCAATGATGATGAGACCGCCAATGAGCTGTATCTCTTGCTGGTAGGAGGACATGACGCCCGAAATCGCCGTAATGCCGAACGCCGCAACCGATGCGATCAGCCCATCCGCCAGCACTGCGCCAAGTCCAGCTGCGAAGCCGCCCCAAAAACCGCGTTCGAGGGTTCGCTGAATGCAAACTACATTCACGGGCCCTACCGGCGCAGCAATGATAACGCCAATAATCACGCCGCTCACTATGAGCTGGGTGCTGGTCGTTACGGCTTCAGTTGCAAACACCTTTGGTTAGCCCTGTCATAAGGTTGGCTCAATGATCAATCAATTCAATCGACACGCAGGCTGTACGAAGAATGCCGCAATAACGTAAACGTTTGCTGCTCAAGGAGATGGGCCGGATGCGACAGACATACCAGAGCACCGTGATTCGCCGCCTGGGAATTCTGACCTTATTCCTAACGGTGGCTTTGACAGTTGTCTATGTTTTGACTTCTGCTATCCCTGCGCTGAAAGCAGAGAAAAAAATCAATTCGAAAACAGAGCTAACGGACCAATCTGT
The DNA here is from genome assembly GCA_964451735.1 of uncultured Hyphomicrobiaceae bacterium. Taxonomy (GTDB): domain Bacteria; phylum Pseudomonadota; class Alphaproteobacteria; order Rhizobiales; family Rhodomicrobiaceae; genus JAHQVI01. Next base: position 6,862 of record CAYVJO010000009.1, read on the forward strand.
CGAAATTTTGCGTGATGTATCTATCCTGCCTCCAGAAGTGGAGCGGATTAGGCAAGCGATGCTAAGCGCCGCTATGAGCGGTAATATCAGCGCCATGCGCATTCCCGTCGAAATGAACGAAATCCCTCCTGTGATCTCAAATCAAAAAGTGGTCAATCCTATCGATTATTGGCGTAAAAAATCGGGCGATGGCGAAGGCCGCGAAATTCTTGCTATTGTTATCCAGCTTTTTCGCACGGGTTTTTCGCGAAAAGCCCGGGGCACGGGTGACGAAATTTACGTCTGGCCCTATTTCGCGGAAATTCCGCTCGACAGCCTCACCCCGGCGCAGGAGGTCGAACTCCTTACGCTCGTATCTCCGCAGCGTCTGAACGAGATGAAGGCGGCCGGAAAATATGATCACTATCGAATCGGCATCGCCCATGACGGCACCTGGCATTACTTCCTCGACAAAGATGGATGAGGCTTGCCGTCTTAAGGCGCGTTACCCGTTTCGGGCTGACGAATGGTGCGTGTTAAGCAAAACTCTCGTTCCGCTCGATCTGAGCTGACTTGCGCATGCAGAATTGATTTTTTTCATGCGTTGGCTGGCGAGGTTAATAAAGTCTTGCTGGAATTAACAAAATCAATCTCTAGTTATTTTTTCTATTTTAGCAATCCTGTGAACATCTGTTTCAGAAAGCTGATAAGGGCGGCAATCAGAAGTCAACAGGAGTTGAAGAATGTGGCGGTACCGTCTCAATGTCGGTCGGCGCGATACTGCGTTTGACTGTTGGCAAGACGACGAAGCCAAATGGCACCAGGCGCTCGGCTCGGGGCGCAACGCGAGCTTCTTCAATGATTGAAAGAGACGCGAGACGCAGCGGCGCCAGGGCCAGGGCCAGGCCAGCCTTTCAATCTGCGGTCCTGAAACTGCTAGGGCGAAGGTGCTTACGCTTTCAGTTATGGAAAGTTGGTGTCTTGAAATTTTAACTCTTCGCGTTATTGCCACTGCCTCCCCTGCTTCATTCAAGAGAGCCCACCCATGCGCAATCCCACTTCATGGCCGGTGGCCGACAGAAGAACTGCGTCGCTTCCGCTCTCATTGAAAATAGCTGCGGGAGCTCTCGCTGCTGGGATCTTTAGTATCGCCGCGGCGACGTATATTACGGCCAGTACGGTCCAGTCCGATTTACGCCGGGAGTTCCAATCCTCTCGGGCGGAGATCACGAGACAAATCGCCAGTAACATCGCCCACGCGCTTCGTGTCCGAAAAGCCGAAGTCGTCGAAGAGGCTTACGCTTCTTTACTGAACGCCCCTGGCCGACCGATTGTTGCCCTCGCCACGGTAACTGCCGACGGAGAAACCGTCACCCAATTCGCGCGATCCGGAAGTGACACCGCGCGCCTGATCAGCCTCCCGGACCAGCCCGGTGGCAAGGCGGCATTCGATGGGAAAACGGTTTGGCTGGGCGATGAACTGATCTCGATCGCGCCTGCTGGTTTAGGAGGCGACGGAAATCCGCTCGGCTATTTGGTCATAGCTTGGAATACGCAAACCATCGCCAACACAGTCTGGAATACGTCTTCCGACCTGCTCAAGACACTCTCATTAGTGATGCTCGTTATGATTGCGGCTACTCTGTTCCTAGTATCGCGTCTTGCTGTCGCGCCTCTAAAACGCTTGTCGGACCGTATGATCGCGCTGGCCAACGGCGACATTATTTCGCCTATGCGTATCGAAGGATGGGGCTATGAGATCGGCACCATGGCGCACGCGGTCACGATATTCCGCGACCGAGAGATCGAGCGGCTCTCGCTTGAGGCCGAGATGCGCGCCTCAGACCAGGCCGCCGCTCAAAGGCGGGAGCAGATCGAGGTGCTGATCAGGCGCTTCAGCGAAGAGGTCCGAATGGCGTTGCGAAGCGTTCTGACAACGCTCTCTGATATGCAAAGCAAGGCCAGCGACATGATGCGCGCTTCGGGCCATGCCGCATCAATGGTTTCGCCGGTCGTCGCGAATTCTCACATAGCTGAAACTCAGTTGGAACTGGTCACGGAAGCGGCACAACAGCTAGCCAAGTCGATAAAGGACATCAGCAGAGATGTTTCGAAGGCAACAACCGTCATAAGCAAGGCGGACATGGAGTTCCACACCGCCGCAGACAAGATTGGACAGCTTTCTGCAGCAGCGGAGAAAATAGGCGCCATTGTCAAGCTCATCCGCGATATTTCGGAGCAGACGAACCTTCTAGCCTTGAATGCAACCATAGAGGCTGCTCGCGCAGGCGAAGCGGGTAAAGGGTTTGCCGTGGTTGCCTGCGAAGTCAAGACGCTCGCTACCCGGACGGCAAAAGCGACACGTGATGTCGCCACGCAGATCGGAGCCGTGCAGCTTTCAACCGGGGAGACGGCTGAAACCATAAAGGGCATCACGCGCATCATTTCGGAGATCAACGCGCTGTCCATATCGATCTCGGCGGCGATCAGGCAACAGACGGCCGCAACCGCGGAAATCGGTCAGAACATCGATCAGGCCGCCCACGAAACGTCGAGGCTAGTCTCTGGCGTGGCTAAAGCGAAAGATACGATCGACGCCGCCAATGCTGTTATCGCCGATGTCGAACGGTCCGCCTCGTGCATTCAGGAAACTTCGGACCTGCTCAATGGCACTATCGAGCGCTTTCTGATAGACGTCGCCGCCGCTTAGAGTAATTTCCGCTCAAGCAGTGGGTGATTGAGCGGATGAAATTACTATTAATCAGTGAGTTACAGCCTCGATCCGCCGCGATCCCATCAGAAAGGGCTCTGACTTTTTGTCTTGGCGTAATCTTTTCGCAAAAACGGTTTTCACTTTTGGGGAATACGCTCTATTTCTTGAGGCACGGTTTGCTTCCATCCATTTGCGAGGCCTTTTAGCAACTCCAGATAGAGTTGATTAACAATTTATGCAACCATAGGTTGACCTAAGGCAGGTCAGCCATTACCCGGAGAATTATGGCAACGCTAATAATGATTCGGGGGTCGTTTCATGATTGTCATCGTAGATGAGCGTGACACCGTGAAACTGGGTTATACCGCATGGTTTGATCGCGAAGGCGTCTCGGCAACGGGCTTCTGCGCCGCGGATTTCGGGAACTGGGTGCAAACGGTTTCCGAACCAGACATCCGCGCTGTCGAAGCATTCCTGATCGGCAATTGCGATGACAGGCGTCATCTTCCGAAGCTCATACGAAACCGCAGTACGGCGGCCGTGATCGCTCTCAACGACCAGAAATGTCTCGACGAAACGCTTGATCTGTTCGAGGCCGGCGTAGACGACGTCGTCAGAAAGCCAATTCATGTGCGGGAGATTATGGCGCGCATCAAAGCGATCCAGCGCCGCGCGAAAAGCGAAGACGAGGGCCGTATTGCAGGCGACATTCGCGTATTCTCCGATGGCCGCGATCCCGAGGTCAGGAACGAGGTGTTGCCCTTGCCCCGCCGCGAACGACGTATTCTCGAATATCTCGTCAATAATCGCGGACGCCGTGTCACCAAAACTCAGATATTCAATTTTGTCTATGGCTTATTCGGAGAAGACATAGACGAGAATGTTGTTGAAAGTCACATCAGCAAGCTTCGCAAAAGGCTCCGTCATCGGCTCGGTTACGATCCGATCGACTCTCAGCGTTACCTGGGCTACCGGCTGGTCTACGAATAGAGCGCTTTAAATCTGTCGATCTACTGTAAGGCGCATGAGTTAGATCGTTAAAATTGTCCGGATGCTGTTCTGAATACGCTTACTTATTGCACCTAGACTGCTCCTCGAAAACAGTTTCAGCCCCGCGCAAGTTGGCCGCGTTTTATTCGCCTGGGGAAGACATGGCCAGGACATTGATATGAGCATTTCCGCATTGATGAGAACAAGCGCTTCCGGCATGGATGCGCAAGCAAGCCGTCTTGGAACGGTTGCCGACAATATCGCGAACGTCAACACGACCGGATACAAACGCGCCTCGGTCGAATTCTCGTCTTTCATTCCCGTGCGCTCGACGACGGACTACGTGTCGGGCAGCGTGTCGAAGCAAGTCAGGAATTCGATCAGCGAACAGGGCATTCTCAATTACACCACATCGGCGACCGACCTTGCGGTCAACGGCAATGGCTTCTTCGTTGTCTCCGACCCGGATGGAACCCCGTTCCTGACGCGCGCCGGTTCATTCGTGAAAAACGGCGATGGCGATCTGCTGAATGCCGCGGGTTATTATCTGATGGGCTATCCGCTCGACACAGGAGCTCCGGCGGTCGTCGCGAATGGAACAGCCGGGCTGGAACGGGTCAGCATCAGCCAGCTCGCTCTTCAGGCGGTTCCCTCGACGGAAGGCGTGTTTTATGCCAACCTCCCCGCTGACGCCGCTATCATTCCGGCTGGCGACCTGCCGTCGCTGAACCTGATCACATCCGAATACACCGCTAAGACCTCGCTCGTTACCACGGCGAATCTCGGCCGCCAGGTCACACTCGATATTTACTGGGCGAAATCCGCCGCCAACACCTGGCAGGTGAGCGTTTATGACCGCGCAGAACAAGCGCCAGCCGGCGAGTTTCCCTATGCGAGCGGCCCGCTCGTGACCGACACGATCATTTTCAATGGCACGACCGGCGGCTTCGACGCGCTGAGCCCCACCGACATCACCATCCCAGTGCCAGATGGCAGCCCTCTGTTTCTCGATCTCTCCCAATCGAGCCAGCTTGCCACCCAATATACAATCATCGACGCTAATGTGAACGGCAACGGGCCTAGCGCGGTGGACCGTATCGAGATCGACAATGAAGGCACGATGTTTGCGATTTATGAAAATGGTTCGCGCGTTCAAACCTTCAAAATTCCGCTCGCAAATGTCGCGAGCCCCGATAATCTTGCGCCTCTTGCCGGGGATGTGTTCACGACAACCGCCACTTCGGGCGATTTGCTGATCGGCTTTCCAGCCGAAGGGGGGCTTGGAAGGATCGCCTCAAGCGCCCTTGAGCAATCCACTGTGGATCTTGCGAACGAGTTGACGACCATGGTCGAGGCCGAACGCCATTACTCGGTGAATTCGAAGGTCTTCCAGACCGGCGCCGATTTGCTGGACGTTCTGGTCAATCTAAAACGCTAATGGCGGCAACCCTCATCGCGGCTGGCGGCAGGTGAACTGATGTCCCTCACTTCGAGCTTGGAGGTAGCGCGTTCGAGCCTCTCCGTCCTGTCGGAGCGGACTTCGGTCATATCCCGAAATGTCGCGAATGCGGGCAACGATCAGGCCAATCGCAAGATCGCCCATACAGCAACTGCACCGGGTGGCCTTGGGGTCAGGCTAATCGCAATCACACGCGCCTCGAACGATGCATTATTCGAGAATTTCATCAGCGCCAACTCCGCCGCCGGTCAGCAGAAGGCGATCGTCGATGCGCTTGATCAGCTCAACCGCACGGTCAGCGATACCGAGCAAGACGCTTCGCCCGCCGCTCTGGCCGGCAAACTTGCCGACGCAATTCAGCAATTCGCGACCGCCCCGCAGGACTCCATCCGCGCGGCAACGGCGTTCAACGCAGCCAGCGACCTGGCCCGTAATCTGAACGACGCGACCACGCTCGTACAGCGCACCAGGGCGCAAGCCGACGTGGAGATCGCCGACGCAGTCGTAAATTTGAACGAGTTGCTTGCAAGATTCGAGAATGTCAACCGCGACGTCATCATTGGCACCCGGCTTGGCAACGACGTTACCGATCTGCTTGACACACGTGATAATCTTCTTACGGATATTTCCCGAGAAATCGGCATACGGACAATCACGCGCGAACATAACGACGTTCTCATTTTCACCGATAGCGGAGTTGTTCTGTTCGAAAAACAAGCCCGGTCCGTTGGCTTCGATCCGACTTCCGTTTTCGACCCGTCTGTATCCGGGAACCCACTGTTGGTTGACGGCGTGCGCGTGACTGGCGACACATCGCCCTTGCCGGTCGGCTCCGGCCGTATCAAGGGTCTAACCGACATCCGGGACGAAATCGCCGTTACCTATCAGTCTCAACTCGATGAAATAGCGAGGGGCTTGATCGCCGCCTTTTCGGAGAGCGATCAAAGCGCCATTCCCGCTTTGCCTGACGCGACGGGCTTATTCACCTATTCCGGATCGCCCGCCGTGCCGCCTTCAGGAACGCTTATCGCAGGCCTTGCGGGCCAGATCGCGGTCAATGCTGCCGCCGATCCCTCGCTGGGGGGAAATCCGTTTCTCATTCGCGACGGAGGATTCAACGGCGCAGCCTATATTTACAATGGCGCTGGCGCGGCGGGCTACGCAGCGCGTCTGCGAGAGTTACAGGATCGCTTCTACGCGCCAATACCCTTCGATGCTGCCGCGGAGGCAGGCATATCAACGACACTGGTGGATTTCGCTTCGAATTCGGTCGGCTGGCTTCAGGAGATCCGCCAAAGAGCCGCCAGCCAATTCGAGTTTCGCACAACCGTTTACGAGCGTTCGCTGGACTCCCTGACCAAGTTGAACGGCGTCAATCTCGACTACGAAATGACTTTATTACTCGAACTGGAGCGGTCTTATCAGGCTACGTCGCGCCTGATCTCGACCATCGACGCCATGTATGAGTCGCTTCTCGCGGCGGTTAGGTAGTCACATGTTAACGGCTTACACATCCACACAAGCGCTGAATGACGGCAACCGGATCAACATCCTGCGTCTGGAAACACGGCTTTTAAAGGCTCAACAGGAGGTCGCCACGGGGCGGCTAGCCGATGTCGGCGCGACCATCGGAGGGCGGACCAGGGAAACCATATCGCTGCGTCAGCAATATGCCCGCCTCACCACCCTCTCCGAAACCAATGGATTCGTAAAAACCCGGATTGATGCGTCACAAACCGTGCTCGGCTCACTTGTTGCGTCCGCGCAAGGCTTCGTGAACGCCGCCATAAGTTCGCGCGACGCCGAGAACGGCGCTGTCATTGCGCAGCAGCAGGCCAAAGCAGCGATCGTGCATCTTTTCGACGGGCTCAATACGACGGTAGCAGGCGAGCATCTTTTCTCAGGGATCAACACGACTGCTAGACCTTTCGCGGATTATTACGATGATCCCGCGCCGTCCAGCAGACTGTCTGTCGCGGCTGCCTTCACGGCTGCCTTCGGAACCGTGCAATCCAATCCGGTCAACAACAATATCACCGCCCCCGCGATGCAGACCTTCCTTGATACGAGCTTTGCCGCGCTGTTCGACGATCCGTCATGGACGGCGGACTGGTCCACCGCATCGAGCGAGACGATCCGTAGCCGAATTTCGGGCGTTGAGGAGGTCGAAAGCTCTGCGAGCGCCAATGAAACGGCCTTTCGCAAGCTCGCAAAAGCGTACGCCATGCTTGCGGATCTCGGGGTCGAGACCTTGAACAAAGCAGCGTTCGGCGCAGTCGCAGAGACGGCTGCAATCCTGGCCAGCGAAGCTTTGCAAGAGCTTTCCGTCATACAGGGCCGCCTTGGAACATCAGCCGCGCGGATCAAGGATGCGAATGAAAGAATGTCCCTGCAACGCAACATGCTCAACACGCAAATAGATAATCTGGAAACCGTTGACCCGTTCGAAGCGTCAACGCGGGTATCACGCTTGCTGACGCAGCTGGAAACCGCCTATGCGCTCACGGCGCGTGTCCAGCGGCTCACAATCCTGAATTATATCTGATCTGACGTCCATAGCACCGCGTCCCGTCACATCGTGAGAAAAAGAAATGTACCGGTTCTCTTATGCTGAAGTTCTCGAAGAAACACCGCAAACTGCGCGCGAGCGCGAACGTCAGGCCCTCGAATACGCCATCGAGCTGTTGAAGACGGCTGAGGCGCATGGCCAGAATTCGCGTGAAGCGATCGACGCCATTTATATCACGCGAAAGATCTGGGCCTTCTTCATCGAGGACCTGGCCAAACCGGAAAACGATCTGCCCGATCAACTCCGCGCCGATCTCATCTCCATCGGCATTTGGATCATGCGTGAGGCGGACGATATCCGCACGGGAAAATCATCGAACTTCAAGGGCTTGATCGAGGTCTCGGAAATGATCGCGGGCGGTCTCCGGTGAAAAAGACTATGCAGATCAGCCTCAAGCCAGGCGAACGTATCTTTATAAACGGTGCGGTTTTGCGCGTGGACCGCAAGGTGACGATCGAGTTGCTGAATGACGTGACATTTCTGCTCGAAAGCCACGTTCTGCAAGCGAGCGCGGCAACCACGCCACTAAGGCAGCTCTATTTCATCGCTCAGACGATGCTCATGGAGCCGTCTAGCGCCGAGACTGCGAAGATGGTGTTCGAGCGAACGCATGCTCTGCTTCTGGCAGCGTTCGAAAACGAGCGGATACTTGAAGGTTTGAAGGCTATCGGCGATCTGGTTGAAGGAGGTAAAGTGTTCGAGGCGTTGAAGACGATACGCAGCTTGTACAGCGTTGAGGACAACATTCTTGCCGCAGGCGATGATCAATCGAAGAGCGGCGGCCAAGAGCGCGAGGTAGCATGATGGACGTTTCTTCAGCAGCGGCGCCGGTACCGACCCAAGGCGGCGCGCCGGCCCGAATCCAGGAAAAGAAAACAACACTGGATTATAATTCATTCCTCACTTTGCTGATCGCTCAGCTCAAAAACCAGGACCCGACCGAACCGCAGGACTCGGCGGAGTTCATCGCCCAGCTTGCCACCTTCTCCAATGTCGAGCAGTCGATTAAGACCAACGTCAAATTGGATGAGTTGATGACAAGCTTTGCCCTTGCCCAGGCCGATGGCGTGATTGGCAAGACTATAACTTCGGCCGATGGCGCGATTTCCGGTAAAGCTGCCGCATTGCGCATCATCACGGGCGGCGCCGTCGCCTTGTTGGTGGACGGCCGGGAAGTTCCTTTGACCGCGGGCATCACGATCTCCTGACATGAATCAGGCGGACGCGCTCGACATTGTTCAATCGGCGATCTGGACAGTCATTTTGGCGTCGGGGCCAGCGGTCGCTGCGGCTATGGCCGTTGGTCTCGTCATCGCGCTCTTTCAAGCATTGACGCAGGTTCAGGAAGTTACACTGACGTTTATCCCCAAGATCATCGCCATCTTGCTCGTTATTTCTGTGTCAGCCTCATATATGGGGCAGGTTATATACAGTTTTGCCGAGCAGCTATACGGCCATATCGAGAAAGGCTTTTGACAAAGCCTGTTATGGTCGCGGACAATTTCTTCTACGGCCTCCTATAGCGTGCAGCGCTGTCCCGATCTACTGAATTGGGATTTTCGTGTTCATGATCGGTGTGATAACGCCATTCACATGATACTTGTGACACAGCAGACAGTCCTGACGAGACACATTGCTGGTGTGACATGTCTGGCAGAGATCCTTTTTCACCTCGCTGAAATTGGACACAAAGGTTTGCGGATTGCTGTGTTCATAATTCTTCAGATAGGGGCGGCCTTTTTCAAGTTGATGACAGGTAAGGCAGCCGCGATCTTCCAGTATACCGAAGTGCGGTTCATGGATGAACGTAGTAAATCGTCCCTTTTTGGTTTCGACCTTGGCAGGGGAGAAATTGACCAGCCGGCCTTTGCTGCGGATGTCATCGACACTATGGCATTTCGTGCATGAGCCCTGAGCGTCCTTGGCCGTGAGGGCATCGAAGACGGCTGCCGACGGGCTTTTCTCACCTGCCTGCGCCTGAGGGCCGGTCAGAAAGAGCCAAGAATAGATGAATTTGTCCTTATGGCCCGTGGGACGGTAGAAAATTGCGTAATCCTGACGGTACCATCCGCCATATTCAGCCCAGCTCTCGGGATCCACATCGCTCTCTATGGTGATTATGGGCGCGGTGCTTGCTTGAGGCTCTATCTCGGCAGCAAATGGGTTCACGGGAGCATCTGCATTCGCGGGCGCATCCGGACTGGGTAAGGCGCTGGTATCTATGCCGCCACTTGGTGGAGCCTCGCTTCGAGCGCTTTCGCTTCCACCTGGAAGCCCACGAAGCTCTTCCTCCGTAGGGAAGAGCAGATCGTCCGTCTGGTCCGCTGCCCTGTTCTGAGGCCTTATGCTGGCTGAGGCGCTTTCGCTACCGCCAACTGGCGGGGCACCTGCGGCGTTCGCTTCTCCAACCGTGCTAGCTGGCTGTGCAACGTCCGACGGAGCTTCTTGAGACGGCACAGCTTTAGGCTGAATTGTACCAGTCACGTTCCCATCTTGCTTAACGAAACCTCCCTGAGAATCGATGCGCCAGTTTTTTTCAGCAACAATACCGGGCGTATTCTTCGACTGCACCTGCTGATTTGCCTGAGCAAGCCTGAGAGGTTCTACTGAAACGGAAGCCTCGTGCCCAGCGGCTTGCGGGCTGAAGCTCGGGCCTGACTGACGTGCATTCGAACCGAACAGTTCCTCGGGAGATACCGATCCGGCCAATCTCGACTCTGTAACCGCCGCGCTCCAGCCCGTTTGCTGCTGCTCACTCACCTCCGGGCGATTGGCCATTTCCGCGCCGAGATTCGGGAGCCACTCCTGATGCGCGCTGATGACAACATCGCGCGGAATGCTGGCGGTCAGATCTACGACGAGATTGGCGCTCAGCTTCACTCCTCCGCCAAGATTGAGGTCGGCAAGCACATCGGACGCCTTCCCGGATATCAGCGCATAGAACAGCCCCTTGATCTCCCAGGCGAGGCGGGCCACCGCCTCAATCTGATCGTCGTTTGCACCGCTCAAATCCAGAAGGTTCAATGAGCCAACGGTCTTGATCAGGGCCCGGCCCCGCTCGCTCCTGCTGATCATCACCTTCATGAACGGCGTAAGTTCCGCCTGAGACTCCTCCGGCCATTCCCCAATCGAAGCGTTACGCTCATTCAGTGTTTGCAGATCAAGGCCGGGAAGACTGAGGAAAGCTATGCCTTTCGGTCCGCTGGCGCGGTCCTTGCCAGTGATCTGGTCGAGATGGCACGTGGCGCAAGTTTCGGTGAATGGCGTAACAGCAATGATGCGCTTATCGATGCGGCTGTCGTG
>CAYVJO010000009.1:17884-18547 GCA_964451735.1 uncultured Hyphomicrobiaceae bacterium
CGGGAATACGCTTCGAGGAGTCCTTCTGTGCGATCTCGGGGAAATGCTTGCCGAAATGGCCGGCATGATCGTAGATGATCCGTGTACGGCGTTTGAACGGATAGTTATCGAATTTCGGGTGATTGCCGTCGAAGCTATCGAACTGCACAATGTGACATGAGCGGCATTGCTCGTTGGAGACCTTGTTCAGATCGAAGTTCGCGCCCTGGTGTTCCTGATGGCAGGTCGCGCAGTAGAGATCGCGCGCGACCACTTTATCCATCGGAAAAGCGATGGTCTGCGCCTTAGCTGAGAAGGGTGCAGGAGTCGTGTTTGCTACCTTGGTGAGCCGTCTGGTGCTTACCTCCAGCACCTCGGCCGAGGCGCTATGCGAATTGAAAGGCGTATCCGGTATTTTGTGGCAAGTGAGACAGGCCTTGCTGTCGGCAAGCGGGTCACCCGCGACGAGGCCATGAAGCCAGCTCAATTTACCGTCGCCGCTTTTGGTGTGGCACGCGCCGCAATCCTCGATCGCACCATGAGCGCTCGCTAGTGGCCCTGGCATCAGGAACCGCGTACCATTCGCAAGGACGAATGCCAAAGCGAGGCAAATGATGGTTGCGACCCCAATCAGCGCCGCGAAAAAGTCGCGCCTGGCACTGAGGGAGGGCTGCTTCTCGGCCT
>CAYVJO010000010.1:0-17217 GCA_964451735.1 uncultured Hyphomicrobiaceae bacterium
TCAGAAGCGATACCTGCTCAACCTATCGACCCTCCAACGCTGTCCATGACGTTCCGTATCAATGACGGCCCGCTTGCCGGGCAGGAAGGCGACAAGGTCCAAAGCCGCGTGATCCGCGAGCGTTTGATGCGTGAGGCCGAGGGCAATGTTGCGCTCCGGATCAGCCAGACCGGCGATGCCGACGCTTTCGAAGTCGCGGGTCGCGGTGAACTGCAATTGGCGATCCTGATTGAGACAATGCGCCGGGAAGGGTTCGAGTTGACGGTTTCCCGCCCGCGCGTCGTGATGAAGTCAGACGCGGTGACGGGTCAGCGGCTGGAGCCGATCGAGGAAGTGATTATCGACGTCGACGAGGATTATGCAGGCGCTGTCGTGCAAAAACTTGGCGAGCGGCGGGGCGATCTCATCGACATGCGTCCCTCCGGTGGGGGCCGACAGCGCATCGTTCTGCATGTGCCCACGCGCGGTCTCATCGGCTATCAGACCGAGCTGCTGTCAGATACGCGCGGCACGGCTGTCATGAATCGGCTGTTTCACGCCTACGCGCCCCACAAAGGCGATATCCCCGGACGGCGCACCGGCGTTCTCATCTCGAACGGACAGGGCGAGGCTGTCGCCTATGCGCTTTGGAACCTTGAGGATCGCGGGCCGATGATGATTCATCCACAGACCAAGGTCTATCAGGGCATGATCGTCGGTGAGCATAACCGGGGCAACGATCTCGAAGTCAACGTGCTGAAAGGCAAGAAGCTTACAAACGTCCGCGCTTCGGGGAGGGACGACAATGTTCTGCTTACGCCTCCGATGAAGATGACGCTTGAAAAAGCACTCGCCTACATTCAGGACGATGAGCTCGTCGAGGTGACGCCGTCGTCAATACGGTTGCGCAAGCGGCTTCTCGACCCAAATGAGCGTAAGAAGGCGGATCGCGTGGCGGCCGGGTAGCTGTAAAGCATTCTGTAGGTTAAGTTTTGTGCAGGTTAAAAGAATCGATCAGTGTTGCCTGCACTGTAGAGTAGTAGTAGTCAATCTCCGATATTAAACCCTAAATGCCTACCGCAACGTAATAGGGCGTTGAGAGTGGCGACTTATATCACCATCAGAGAATAACTATGCTTTTTTTACCGTCAGCCATTTACGTAAGATCTTACTTACGTTTTCAGCTGAAACGGTGCGAGCGAGTTAGTTCCCAAACACGGCGTTGGCACAAGCGTTAGGCTTTTGTCGTTAGGGGGAGGGGGAGGTTAATGCTTGCTTTTTACCCTCCTTTTCCATGACGAAGACTTAAGTTTGTATTCCCTTAATACAAACTTATTTCGAATAACAACCTCGTACGTAACTTCTGCGCTGCGTTTTTTCTTATCCAAAGAAGGATTTTCCCCCAGCAGCGTACGGAGTGTTTCCTTAAGCGTCAGTATATGGAACTTTTAGTAATTCTGTTGTGAGGAAACGCTATGTCATCCGGCAATGAGGCTCTAGACAAAAATATCAAATGGCCTCAGGGTGTCCGCGCAACGGACGTGTTCGCTGCCGTGCTCGCCGAAGCCCGCTCGGGTGGCAACCTCTTCGTCACTGGACGCGCTGGCACTGGCAAATCGACACTCCTGCGCTGCCTGAAGCTTAACCTCCCGCAAAAGACAGCGGTGCTTGCGCCGACTGGCCTTGCCGCTGTCAACGTCACTGGGCAGACGATACATTCCTTTTTCGGCTTCCCGCCACAGCTTATCACGCCTGAGATCGTCAAGCGCTGCCGCCGGGCCGCACTGTTCCGAAATCTTGATACGATCATCATCGACGAAATTTCGATGGTCCGTGCCGATCTGATGCAGGGCATAGATATGGCGCTGCGGCTGACCCGTAAGCAGCCGAATAAGCCGTTTGGCGGCGTGCAGATCATAGCTATGGGCGATCTGCACCAGCTAGCTCCGGTCGTCCGCGATCACCAGACGATGCAGCATTTTCACGATACGTTCGGCGGCATTTATTTTTTCAACGCGCCGGTCTGCCAGGACGCGCCGCTTGGCCTCATCGAGCTCGACACGGTTTTCCGTCAGCAGGACGAGGCATTTATCGCGGCGCTGAACGGTTTTCGCGAGGGCGAACCAACACGCGACCATTTCGATATGCTCAACGAGCGCGTCACTCCGTTCCGTTCATTACCGGGCTACGAAGACTATACAGTTCTGACGCCCATCAATCAGGCGGCCGATTCCACTAATCGCGGTTTTCTGAACCAGCTCAAAGGCAACGCCGTTCAACTCGACGCCGTGGTCTCAGGCAAGTTCGAGCAGTCCGCCTTCCCGACAGACGCTAGCCTAGTGCTGAAGGCAGGTTGTAAGGTCGTCATGCTCAGGAACGATCCCGATAAGAGATGGGTGAACGGTACGCAGGCACGGATCTCACGGATCGAGGGGCGCACGGTTTGGGTGGAGATCGGCGGCGAAGAACACGAGCTGGAGCCCGTAACCTGGGAAAATATCGGCTACGAATACAATGCCGACGCCGATGAGATGGAGGAAAAGGTCGTCGGCTCCTTCCGTCAGCTCCCTGTCCGCCTTGCATGGGCGCTGACCATCCATAAAAGCCAGGGCATGACGCTCGACAAGGTCTATATCGACTTCGGGCGCGGGACATTTGCGCATGGCCAGGCTTATGTGGCGCTGAGCAGAGCGCGATCGCTGGAGGGACTGGCTCTGGCCCGCAATATCCGTCAGTCTGACATTATTTTCGACGAACGCGCTCTAGGCTACCGGCGTATGTTCGAATATCTAGCGATATGATTTCATCGCGTCTTCGATGCTGTGAAAAAGCCTGCAAGGGAAACTCCGGCGCTTTTCGTCACCGCGTAAGGCTGCTATTAGGTCTGTCTGAGCAATCGGAACCTTTCAATATCGCGAAAATCATGAAACTGGCCATAATGGGAGCCGCGGGACGAATGGGCCGAGCCGTCGCCCGCGTAATTCACGAAATGCCGGATTGCACTGTTTCTGGGGGCACCGAGCATGACGGCTCGGAGTTTATCGGAGCAGATATTGGTGATCTTGCCGGCGTAGGAAAGCTCGGCGTTTGCGTTACATCAAACCCGCTGGAGCTGTTCACGCGCTCGGAAGGCGTGATCGACTTCACATCTCCCACGGCCACCCTAGAACATGCGGGCCTGGCGGCGCAGGCGCGTATCGTTCATGTGATCGGCACGACCGGCCTCACGATTCATGACGACGACGCCATTCTGGCCGCGTCACAGCATGCGGTTATCGTGAAATCCGGCAATATGAGCCTGGGAGTGAACCTGCTCGCCGCGCTTGTCAGGAAAGCCGCGGAAGTTCTTGGACCTGATTACGATATCGAAGTCCTTGACATGCACCACCGGATGAAAGTCGATGCGCCATCGGGCACCGCGCTCATGCTGGGCAAGGCGGCGGCTGACGGTCGCCATATCGGTCTCGATGCACACTCGGTGCGTGTTCGCGATGGCCATACCGGCATCCGCCGTCGCGGCGATATCGGCTTTGCAACGCTGCGCGGGGGTGACGTCATCGGCGATCATGGCGTGATATTCGCCGGGCCGAGTGAGCGCATCGAGTTAACGCACCGGGCGGGTGACCGGACGCTTTTCGCGCGAGGGGCGGTTCAAGCCGCGCTTTGGGGGAGGGGAAAACCGCCCGGCCTCTACTCAATGCAGGATGTGCTCGGGCTCTAAGCTATGGCGAAAGGTTAGGCATGGATAACAGCCTCGTATTGGTCCGCCACGGTGAAAGCGAATGGAACAAGCGAAACCTGTTCACAGGTTGGCGGAATGTCGATCTTACCGAAAACGGTGTTGAGGAAGCGCGTCGCGCGGGCAAGCTGTTGAAGCGGGAAGGCCTGCGTTTTGATCTCGCTTTTACCAGCGTCTTAAAGCGCGCGCAGCGTACCCTTGATCTCATTCTCGAAGAGGTCGGTCAGACCAACCTTGAGACGATCGCCGATCAGGCTCTCAACGAGCGCGACTATGGCGAGCTGTCCGGCCTCAACAAGGACGAGGCACGTGAGCGTTGGGGCGAGGAGCAGATTCATATTTGGCGTCGATCCTTCGACGTACCGCCGCCGGGAGGTGAGAGCCTCAAGGATACGGCGGCGCGTGTTCTGCCCTATTACGCCAGCGAAATCTGGCCGCATTATTCTGCCGGCAAAACTATCATCATTGCGGCGCATGGTAACTCCTTGCGAGCCTTGGTCATGAAGCTCGATGGCCTTAGCCGCGATGAGGTTTTGAAGCTGAATCTCGCGACGGGGGTCCCGTTGATCTACCGCTTGAATGCTGATGGGGCCGTTGCCGAAAAGCGCGTTCTCGACGCTTAGGTATATGCACGCTTGTAAAGCGGCTTGCACGATGCGGAAGGACACTGTAAAGCAGCATCGCAATTCTTGCGATGGAGGCGATTGTGAGTATTCCCGAAACGCTCGAAAAGGCTGTTGAAGAGAGTAAAAACAAGCTTATCGCAGTTTATATTGCGGTTCTGGCTGTCCTCTTGGCGATTTGCTCGATCGGTGATGATGAAGCTTCGAAATCAGCGGTTCGCGCTAATATTCTTGCAGCCAATACATACGCTTTTTTTCAAGCCAAGAACATACGCCAGACATCCTACAAGCTTGCAGCCGATGAATTCGAATTGCGCCTATTGGAGCCCGATCTTTCTGAATCAACGAGGGCGGCTCTAAATGTAAAGATCCAGGAATATCGCGCGACTGCCAAACGTTATGACAGTGAACCCGAAACCGGCGATGGGAAAAAGGAGCTCCTGGAAAAAGCAAAGAACCTCGAATCGGAAAGGGATGTCGCTCTTCAGCGCGACCCGTATTTCGATCTCGGGCAAGGGCTGCTGCAGATCGCAATCGTGCTTGCTTCGGTGTCATTGATCGTTGGTGGAAGCTTCCTCTTGTGGGTTAGCGGTGTTTTGGCTGTTGTAGGGATATTTTCGACGATAAATGCCTTTACGCTTGCCATTCAAATCTCCTTCATGGCGTAGACGGGTTAGGCTCTGCAACGCTTATATTTTTGCGCCCCTTAGATCGAGAAGCGCGTCATTTAGCGCATCAGCGAAGCCGCGCTTTTCATCATTCGTCAAAAAATTCCCAAATATCAACACGCGGCCATGCGATCTGACACTCAGCCGGTTTGCTGAATTGTCGCTCTCCTCAAGCTCAAGCATGATCCAGTAGGGATTGAAGCTCCAGCTATCGGCATGACCGGATGGGTAAACGCGCGTTACGCGTAGTTCATTCTCAGTAAGCTCGACTTTTTCATAAAGTCGTGCTGCTTTGTAATTCATACGAAATGCAAAGTATATCAAAGCAACATCTAAACCTAAGAAGCCGAATACAGGCCATGCACCAATCAAAAGAAATGAAATACCTGTAAGGAAGCTCACAATGCTGACCACTGCCATCAGGACAATAAATCCCTTGCGTCCGAGTGAGCGATGAGGCAGCAAGACAGCGCTGAAATATGAGGCCGCTTTGGTGGATATGTCGCTAGCTGTCATATATGCCAAGGAGATTGAAACGATCACTACTGGAAATAGTAACTTCGTGCGCAGGACCACTGTCAAGGCTCGTAAACCGAGCGCAAAAGACGCAGGGCTCAGCCCGAAAGCGATCCAGGAGATGTTTGCCCGTTTCAAATCAGCCAATCCGGAGCCAAAAGGCGAGCTGGAGCACGTCAATCCCTACACACTTCTCGTTGCTGTTGTCCTATCCGCTCAAGCAACGGATGCGGGCGTAAACAAAGCTACTCGCGCGCTGTTCGGCGCAGCCGACAGCCCCGAAAAAATGCTTACCTTAGGAGAGGACCGGGTTCGCGAGGCCATCAAAACCATCGGCCTGTTCCGGAACAAGGCGAAAAATGTCATCGCTCTTTCGCAAGCGCTTATTGATAATCATGGCGGCAACGTGCCGCGGACCCGGGAGGCGCTCGAAGCCCTTCCTGGCGTGGGGCGCAAGACTGCGAACGTGGTCCTGAACATGGCCTTCGGTCAACCGACGCTTGCAGTCGATACGCATATTTTCCGGGTTTCAAATCGAACAGGACTCGCACCTGGTAAAACCCCTCTCGCGGTGGAATTGGGGCTCGAACATGTCGTGCCCGAAAAGTATGTTCTCCACGCACACCATTGGCTGATACTTCATGGGCGCTATGTTTGCAAAGCGCGTAAACCGGAATGCCCACGCTGCCTGATTGCCGATTTATGCCTGTTCGCGGCAAAAACGTCAGCAGCCGATTTTCTAACGACAAGGACAGAAAAAAATGCCGTCGCAACATGACATTGCAGGTCTTGGGAGCGCTATCGTCGATATCATCGCCAGATGCGATGAAGACTTCATCGAGAAACAGGGCTTCGACAAGGGCATGATGCGGCTCATCGATGCGGACGAAGCGGGAAGGATTTACGCCGAAATGGGTGCAGCCGTCGAGATCAGCGGCGGAACGGTCCCGAATACCTGTGTCGGCGTGGCGTCTTTCGGTGGCAAAGCGGCGTTCATGGGCAAGATCGCCGGGGACCAGTTCGGCGATATTTTCACGCACGATTTGCGGGCTGTCGGAGTGACATTCAAAACCCGGCCCATAGAGAATTCGCAACCAACGGGGCGCTGTCTGATACTTGTTACGCCCGATGGTGAACGTACCATGAACACGCATCTTGGCGCCAACACCGAACTCAGCACGGCTGAACTCGATCCGGATCTCATCCGGGGCGCAAACGTTCTTTACCTTGAGGGCTATTCTTTCGATGGGCCGAAGGCAAAAGAGGCATTTTACGAAGCTGCAAGGATAGCAAAGGCGGCCGGCAGGATGGTTTCCCTGACGCTGTCTGATCCGTTCTGCGTGGAGCGGCACAGAGACTCATTTCTGGATTTCATAAGAACCGGCGTCGATCTGCTCTTCGCCAATCATCGGGAGCTGCTTTCGCTCTATCAAACCAGCGATCTTGCCGAAGCTTGTGACAAGCTGCGCGCGGATTGCGCTCTCGCAGCTGTTACTCGGAGCGAGAAAGGATCGCTCATCCTGACCGCGGAGCGCACGATCGAGATCGAAGCCGAACCGGTTGACCGTGTTGTGGATACGACGGGCGCGGGTGACCTTTATGCCGCCGGTTTTCTCTTTGGCCTCGCTCGCGGTCATGACCTTCCCGTTTGCGGTCGTCTCGCCAGCATTGCCGCGGCGGAGATCATCTCGCATATTGGGCCACGCCCAGAACGCGCTCTCGCCGATCTGGCGCGGGCGCAACATTTGCTCTAACCCACTTACGTATTCACAAGGTCGCGCCCAAAGGCCAAAACTGTGGGATTTCGGTCCTCATGCGGATTGCCCATCTCCAGCTTGCTGCCGCGATGGCGCTCGTAGGCATCAATATTCCCGTTGCGAAAGCGGCTTCTCCCTTCATTCCGGTCTTCATTTTCTCGCTGATCCGTTTCGGCGTCTCGATCGCTGCGCTAGCGCCGTTGATCAGGAACGAGCCGGGCGCGCGCTTCCTGGACCTCAGCCGCTCCGACTGGCTCTATCTCTTGCTCCAGGCGGTTTGCGGAGGGGTGCTGTACATGGTTCTGATGCTATACGGCCTGCAC
This sequence comes from uncultured Hyphomicrobiaceae bacterium, assembly GCA_964451735.1. Classification (GTDB taxonomy): domain Bacteria; phylum Pseudomonadota; class Alphaproteobacteria; order Rhizobiales; family Rhodomicrobiaceae; genus JAHQVI01. The sequence continues at coordinate 7,606 of CAYVJO010000010.1, forward strand.
TATACGAGCGCGATGAATGCCGGCATCATTACGAGCACGGTGCCAGTTTGCGTCGCTCTGTTCGCTGTCCTTCTGCTTGGGGAGCGATTTGGTCCGCGCCGTGCTTTCGGTCTGATCTTGGCGGCCTTGGGAATTCTTGCGGTCAACATTGCCACTCCCCAAAACGAAATCGCCCCCTGGCCTCTTGGCGGGAATGCGTTCATCGCGGGAGCCGTCATCGCGGAAAGCCTGTTCGTGATCTTTGCCCGTAGGATGGCGGCATCGCTTTCGCCTTACCGCATGGCGTTCGCTATAAATCTGATCGGCGTAATTCTCATAGCGCCATTCGCAGCGATAAATTTCATGAGCTTTTCGGTGATGGAGGTTCCTGCTGCGATCTGGCTCCTGCCGGTTTTCTATGCTTTGACCTCCAGCGTGCTTGCTCTGGTGCTCTGGTACCGCGGCCTTGCGCACGTCCCCGCCTCGGAGGCGGCGATATTCACAAGCACATTCCCCATTTCCGCGCTTGCTGTGTCGGTGGTGTTTCTTGGCGAAGAAGCGCTATTTGCGCACGGGATAGGCCTGATCTGCGTTCTTGCAGCGATTTACCTCGGCGCAAGGGGCAGGTAGGGCGCTTCTGCGAGGCGGAGGGCGCGTCACGCCTTCTGCAATTATGCTGAAGCATCCGCGCTTTAGAGCTTCCTGAGCCACACGGTTTCAGTGGAGTGGTCCGCGCGCTTGTTCAGGATCAGAGCCGAGCGCTGACGTGTTGGGAGGATGTTCTTCTCCAGATTTTTCAGATTGATTCTTCGCCAGATTTCGAGGGCGGTCCGCTTTGACTCTTCATCCGACAGGTTCGCATAGCGATGGAAATAGGCATCTGGATGTTGGAAGGCCGTATGGCGCAGCCTGTCGAAGCGCGCGACATACCACTGCTCGATAATTTCGGGTTCAGCATGGATGTAAATGGAAAAATCGAAGAAGTCCGATACGAAGGGAATGGCCTCGCCATTTTTTGGCAGTTTTGCTGGCTGAAGCACGTTGAGGCCTTCGACGATGAGAATGTCCGGGCGATCCACGATGATCTTTTCCCCTGGGCGAATGTCATAATCGAAATGCGAATAGACCGGCGCGGTTACATTCGGACGGCCCGCTTTCACATCCGCCATGAATTGCAAGAGAGCTTTCTGATTAAAGCTTTCTGGAAAGCCTTTGCGGTTCATCAGGCCGCGTTCTTCGAGCACTGTATTGGGAAGCAGAAATCCGTCAGTTGGAACGATATCGACCCGCGGATGGTGCGGCCAGCGCGCGAGAAGCGCGCTCAGAACGCGAGCCGTCGTGCTTTTGCCGACGGCCACGCTCCCTGCGACGCCAATGATGAACGGCATCTTGCCGTCTCGCTTGCCCAGAAAATTGTTTGTTTCCGAATGAAGCTTCTGAGCTGCTGACACATAAAAATTCAGAACCCGGGACAAAGGCAGGTAAATATCCTCGACTTCATCTGCCGAAATACGGTCGATAACACCCGCAAGCTGAGCAATTTCTCCCTCGGATAATGTCATGGGCGTGTCAGCGCGCAACTTTGCCCATTCTTCGCGTGAAAAAATGCGGTAGGGCGAAAATTCGAACTTGGTTCGTTGCTTTAATCGTTCCAACATTGAATCACTTCAGTTTCTAATTCGCGACGCCTTTTCATCAAGACCGGATCGGCCGGAGCGGGCTTCGAGCACCGCCAAAACATCTGCCCAGGCTATGTTGCGCGCTTCAAGCAGAACGAGGAGATGATAGAGAACGTCAGCCGCTTCGTTTTTTAGCGCATCGTCGTCTTCACCAATGGCTGCAATCACGGCCTCTATTGTCTCTTCGCCGAATTTGCGTGCGCATTTGGAAACGCCGGCGTCAAGGAGCTGTCGGGTATATGAGGCGCTGTTTTCCGAGGTCCGGCGTGCGGCTATATTGCGGGCAAGCGAGGAGAGCGTGTCATCGGCCATGTGATATTCGATATGTTAGGAGCGATTATTCTGATCTTAAGCGAAAGCTGTCGTAAAATTCATCCCTACTTAGGTTTGTTCCCATTTGTTTTTGCGTGCCGTTTATTCGGGTGATGCGTCAATTGCGCATACCGAATACGGCTGAACCAACACGGATATGTGTCGCCCCACAGCGGATAGCAGCTTCGAAATCGGCGCTCATGCCCATGCTCAAGTGAGAGAGACCGAGTTCGCCAGCAAGGTCGGCCAGACGGCGAAAATGCAGCTCTGCATCCTCGTCGATGGGCGGAATGCACATCATGCCATCGATGGCGAGGCCGAACTCATCCCGGCATAGGGCAAAAAAACCCCTTGCATCGGCGCTCATGACACCAGCTTTCTGTGGTTCAGCGCCTGTATTTACCTGGATGAAAAGCCGTGGCCTTTTTCCTTGCGCGGCCATTTCATCCGCAATGGAACGCGCGATTTTCGGGCGATCCACGGTATGGATCACATCAAACAGCGAAACCGCCTCCTTGACCTTGTTCGATTGAAGCGGGCCGATCAGATGCAACGAGACCTCCGGGAGCGTCTTGCGCAAGGCCGGCCATTTGGCCTTTGCCTCCTGAACACGGTTTTCGCCGAACTGGCGATGCCCGGCCTCTATCACCGGGGCGATTGCCTCGGCGCCGAATGTCTTGGAGACAGCGATCAGGGTTATGTCGTCCGGTGTGCGTCCCGCAGCGAGCGCGGCGCTGGCCAGCCGATTTTGTATATCGGCCAATCTTTGTGCGGCAATGCTGCCTGTTTCCATGACCTGCCTGGCGAGTTCGAAATATATTTGTTCTGAGTGGCAAAGCTTCGCTTGACCGCCCCTCTCTTTTTCGGCTGGATACGGCCTATTCACTCCTACACATAGATAAGATCATCGCAATGGCCGCAGAACGATATAATGCACCGGATCGCGAAAAATTTTGGCGCGAGGCGTGGGATAAGGCGAACGTGTACCGCGCGGAGGAGAACGAATCACGGCCGAAATACTATGTTCTTGAAATGTTCCCATACCCCTCCGGGCGCATCCACATGGGCCATGTCCGGAATTACTCGATGGGCGATGTCGTCGCGCGTTACATGCGAGCCAAGGGCTATAATGTTCTACATCCTATGGGGTGGGATGCTTTCGGCCTGCCTGCGGAAAATGCGGCGCTTCAGCGCGGGCTGCACCCAAAAGAATCGACCTATGCGCACATCGATGCGATGCGCGAACAGCTCAAGGAAATGGGCCTCTCGCTTGACTGGACCCGCGAGCTGGCGACCTGCGATCCGGACTATTACGCCCAGCAGCAACGCATCTTTATCGATTTTTTCAATAAAGGTCTGATTTACCGCAAGAAAAGCAAGGTCAACTGGGATCCGGTCGAGCATACGGTGCTTGCCAATGAGCAAGTCATCGATGGCCGCGGTTGGAGGTCAGGCGCCCTCGTCGAACAGCGGGAGTTGGACCAGTGGTTTCTAAAAATCACCGCTTACGCCGAGGATCTACTCGCCGCTCTCGACCGTCTGGATCGCTGGCCGGACAAGGTCCGGTTGATGCAGCGGAACTGGATCGGCCGGTCCGAGGGACTAATGATGCAATTCGCCCTGGATGGAGCAAGCGTTCCCAAGGGGCATGAGACGCTTGAGGTGTTTACTACCCGGCCCGATACGATTTTCGGTCTGTCCTTCTGTGCGGTCTCGCCCGACCATCCGCTGGCTAAGGCTCTGGCCAGGAAAGATAAGGCCCTCAAGGCATTTATCGAGGAATGCCATCGCATGGGCACCAGCGAGGAAGAGATCGAACGCGCCGAGAAGAAAGGTTATGATACTGGCCTGAAGGCTGTGCACCCTTTCCGCAAATCGTCAAAAGTGCCGGTCTACGTTGCGAATTTCATTCTGATGGATTACGGAACAGGCGCCATCTTCGGTTGCCCGGCGCACGATCAGCGCGATCTGGATTTTGCCCGCAAATACAAGCTGAAAGTTAAGCCCGTTGTCGTGCCCGAGGGCGAGGCGGCGGATAGCTTTAAGATTGGCGGCGAAGCTTACTCGGGACCGGGGCGAATAGCGAATTCGAGCTTCCTGGATGGAATGACCATCGAGGACGCCAAGGCAGAAATCGCAGCCCGCCTGGAGAAACGCGGGCTCGCCAGGCGAAAAGTGAATTATCGCCTGCGCGACTGGGGCGTCTCAAGGCAGCGTTATTGGGGATGTCCGATCCCGATTGTTCATTGCGATGCTTGTGGGCCGGTCCCTGCCGCTGAGTTGCCCGTCAAGCTGCCTGAAGATGTTACATTCGATAAACCGGGCAATCCGCTCGATCGGCACCCGACTTTCAAACATACAACATGCCCAAAATGCGGAAAAGCAGCGACTCGCGAAACCGATACGATGGACACTTTCGTGGACTCATCCTGGTATTTCGCCCGATTCTGTTCGCCGCGCGCTGAGACGCCTGTTGATCGCAATGCGGTCGAATATTGGCTGCCTGTCGATCAATATATAGGCGGAGTTGAGCACGCGATTCTGCATTTGCTCTATTCGCGTTTCTTCATGCGGGCGATGAGCGATACGGGGCATCTGCAAATCGACGAGCCATTTGCCGGGCTGTTCACACAGGGCATGGTCATTCATGAGACCTACAAGGATCCCGATGGCGAATGGGTTAGCCCAGCCGATGTGCGTTTCGAGGGCGAAGGCGTGGCTCGGCGCGCGGTCCATGTCGACACCGGTAAGCTGTTGGCAATCGGGTCGGCGGAAAAAATGTCGAAATCGAAAAAAAATACAGTCGATCCAGTCGGATTCATCTCGCACTACGGCGCCGATACGATCCGTTGGTTTGTGCTTTCGGACTCCCCTCCCGAACGTGATGTCATGTGGACGGAGGAGGGCGTACAGGGTGCCTGGCGTTTCGCGCAACGAGTTTGGCGCCTTATCGAGGACTGCGCCGAGTCCGGTGCAGAGCGGGGGGCTGAACGTCCAGCGGAATTCAGCCAGGCAGCGCGGGAATTGCGTCGAGCCACGCATAGGGCTCTGGACGCTTTCAGCCGCCATATCGAGGGGCTTCGTTTCAACACGGCGGTTGCAACCCTTTACGATCTTGCAAACAAGATAGCAGGAGCTTTACAAGGCCAAAAATTCGCCAAAGACTCAAGTCTAGATTGGGCGTTGAGGGAATCAGCGGAGCTTTTCACACAAATGGCAGCGCCAATGATGCCGCATTTGGCGGAGGAATGCTGGGCGCGGCTCGGCTACAACAGTCTCATCGTAAAACAGCCGTGGCCAGAACCGGAAAAGACACTACTCATTGACGAGCAGATTACCATTGCCGTACAGGTGAATGGTAAGAGACGGGATGAGTTGCATATTGCACGGAATGCGTCCCAAGCCGATGTCGAGGCCGCTGCGCTAGGATTGGATGGCGTTAAACGAGCCATTGAAGGACGGGCTGTCAAGAAAATCATCGTGGTGCCGCAAAGGATCGTAAATGTCGTCGCTTGAGGTTGCCAGGGCGGACACGCTCGTCAGACGCATGAAACTTTTGGCATCATTTGGAGCAATCGCCACGCTCTTAGCCCTAGGAGGCTGCGGTTGGCAGCCCCTTTATGGCCCAACCGCAAGCGGTGCTCAACTTGGCGATGTCATGCGCACTGTTGACATTTCCACAATACCGGGCCGCGTTGGTCAGCGCGTGCGAAATGAGCTTATTTTTAAGTCAACGGGCGGCGGGGAAGCTGACGTCTCGAAATATCGGCTCGACATAGCTGTTCGCGAGTCTGTTCTCAATACGCTCGTCGACGCTACTGGCGATCCTAAATCCCAAACTTATCAAATTTATACACAGTTCAAGCTTGTCCGTTTGGTAGACGGTCAAGTTGTTCTCGAAGGCAATAGCAACGCAAGAGCCTCATACGACAAGGTCGACTCTGTGTTCGCTGACATTCGCGCCAAGCGCGACGCTGAAGATCGCGCAGCGCGTACAATCGCCGAGTCGATACGGACACGAATGGCGGCTTACTTCTCTTCCAACGTTTAACATACAGTTCAGAGCTATATATTTCCGATCGTGCGCGAATGCATTGCTTTGTATACTCACATCATGGTGACAATCAAAGCAACTGATCCGCGAATTGCCCTGAAATCGGCGGGATCCCGTATTGACGCTTTTCTGGTATTTGGGACCGAACCGGCTCAAATATCTGAGCTTGTAAAGGGCCTATCCGCGCTGTTGAGCGGACGCTCCGATCCGGCAGGCGAGATCATCAGGCTCAGCGACCAGGATCTTTCGCAAAGCCCCGGCAGGCTTGCCAGCGAGGCGCGCAGTTTGCCGATGTTCGGCGGCAGGCCAGTGCTGATGGTAAAGGCGGGCCCACAGCTTACATCCACTGTGTTCGAGGAATTGCTCGCTGAGCCATCGCTTGCCGCTTCGATTATCATCGAGGCGGGAAACCTGAAAAAAGACGCCAAACTCAGAAAAATATTCGAGAAAGCGTCCAATGGCGCTGCCATTGGCTGTTACGGCGCAGGTTTGCGGGATCTTCAGCAACTCATCCGTGAAGACATTCGGCACTCTGGAATGGCCGTTGCCCCAGACGCGCTTGAACGGCTCAGCCAACTTCTTGGCGCGGATTGGTCTGTTGTGAGGTCCGAGATCGCAAAGCTAGTGCTCTATGCAGATGGTGAGGCCTGCATCACGCTGGAGCATGTCGAAGCGGTTGTAGGAGATAGTTCAGCCCATGCTTTCGATTTGGTGATATCCGAGACTATGAGCAGGAACGCAGCTGCCGCTCTTCGCCATCTGGACGGTGTAACCGCGAGCGGAACGCCTGCGTCGGTTGTCCTCACGCTCTTGATCGGACATTTACAAAGACTGCATGCAGTACTTTCTGCCATCGATAGCGGCGAAAGTTTTGAAGCAGCAGTTGGTAGGATGCGTCCGCCGCTTCATTTCCGTCAAAAGGACGCAATAAAAGCACAGACTGCAAATTGGCGTTTGAAATCAACTGCCTCCGCTATAGAGTCCGCACAAAATACTCTGAGACAAACACGGCTTAAGCCATGGTTTGATCAAAAATTAGTTGCGTCATTCATAATGAGCCTGGAGTAACACGACTCGGTGCGTGGTCACTTTGTCATAATTTATGCAACTAACCATTAGGGGCAGCTAACCCTTTACTGGATGTTTTACGTTCAGGTTTTTTCCGGCAGAACGCCGCTACATCCTTTCCTTTCGAAGTCTTGTAAGAATTAACCCAGGAACAACGCTTGTTCCCATCACAAGCCGTTTTCTCTAGCCCTTTACATTCAGAACTGGCGGCATAAGCGCTTGCGCAAAAAATAAAGACGACCAAGGCCAGAATTGAAGCGACAAAAATCTGTCCGATATGACGCATCACACAGCCTTTCATTTTTCAAATCAAGAGTAGCAGGACCAGAGCGGCTGGCATAATCGGGGCAATTGCGGATGCGTATTTGTTCTCACAGCGAAAATCAGCTGGAGCCACGCAAGTAAATATCTTGCAGCCGCATCTAGCCCACACCTATAAACGCGGTGGTATATGCAATGCCTTGAAGAAACGAAAGCCCTTTTACATGTCCGAGATCAAAAAGGTGGTGCTCGCCTATTCTGGCGGCCTCGACACATCGATTATCCTAAAATGGCTTCAAGTGACTTACGGTTGTGAAGTCGTAACCTTCACCGCTGATCTCGGCCAGGGCGAAGAGCTCGAACCTGCAAGGCGGAAGGCCGAGATGCTCGGCATTAAGGACATATTTGTCGAGGATCTGCGCGAAGAATTCGTTCGCGACTATGTCTTCCCCATGTTCCGAGCAAATGCTCTCTATGAGGGCGTTTATCTTCTGGGCACGTCTATCGCGCGCCCGCTGATAGCCAAACGCCAGATCGAGATTGCGCGCGCAACCGGCTCCGACGCCGTGTGTCATGGCGCAACGGGTAAAGGCAATGACCAAGTTCGTTTCGAGCTTAGCTATTACGCGCTGGAGCCCAATATCCGCGTTGTCGCACCTTGGCGGGAATGGGAATTCAAGAGCCGCCAGGCCCTTATGGAGTTTGCCGAAAAACATCAGATCCCGGTTCCGAAGGACAAGCGCGGAGAAGCACCATTCTCGGTTGATGCGAATCTTCTGCATACCTCTTCCGAGGGTAAATTGCTGGAAGATCCCGCACAAGAATGCCCCGAGTTCGTCTATCAGAGAACAGTTAGCCCGGAAGAAGCGCCGGACAAACCACAATATGTCGAGGTCGAATTCGAACGCGGCGACGCGGTCGCCGTGGATGGCCGGGCTCTGTCTCCCGCCGCTCTGCTCGCCATGCTGAACGATCTCGGCCGCGCGCATGGGATTGGCCGGCTCGATCTCGTCGAGAACCGTTTCGTCGGCATGAAATCCCGAGGCGTATATGAAACACCCGGCGGGACGATCCTTCTTGCGGCGCATCGTGGTATCGAAAGCCTGACACTCGATCGAGGAGCGGCGCATCTGAAAGATGAATTGATGCCTCGCTATGCTGAACTCATCTATAATGGCTTCTGGTTCTCGCCAGAGCGCGAGATGTTGCAAGCTCTTATCGACAAATCGCAAGAGTTCGTTACAGGAAAAGTGCGTCTGAAGCTGTATAAAGGATTAGCCTCTGTGGTTTCACGTGAAACTAAATTTTCGCTCTACAGTCAAGACTTGGTCACTTTCGAAGAAGGCACGGTCGCGTATGATCAGCGCGACGCGGAGGGATTTATCAAACTCAATGCGTTGCGATTGAGACTGATCGGAGCAAGGGCTGCGCAAAATCGCCGGCCATGAAAAATACGGCGGAACCCTGCTAGTCAAACACCCGTTACCTCGGCAGGAAATGAAGAAAATACTGTAGCGAGGAGGGTGTGCGATGCGGGTTTTTTCATGTGGCAATTGTAGTCAATCCGTCTATTTCGAAAATATCGTTTGCGAGAATTGTGGAAGCGCTCTGGGTTTTGACTCTTCTTCCCAAGACATGCGTGCACTTTTTTCGGATGAACATGGGCGATTGGCAACGCAGTCTTTGCCGAACGAGCGGTTGACCTATTGCGCCAACTACGATCACCAGGTTTGTAACTGGCTGATCCCTGAACAAGAGCAAGGTTCGCTTTGCCTAAGCTGCGGTTTGAACAAGACCATTCCCGATTTGTCGATACCTGAGAATCTCGAACGCTGGTTCGAGTTCGAAAAAGCTAAGCGGCGCTTGATATATAATTTGCTCAAGCTCGGACTGCCGGTCATGAATGCCGGCGCGCGATATAGTGCCCCACCTCTTGCGTTCAACATAATAGCTAACGCAAAAACAGGACATCGTAACGGGCTAATCACGCTCAACATCGCAGAAGCCGACCCTGCCATACGAGAGCGAGTGAGAGAGCAATTCAACGAACCTTATCGCACAGTGCTTGGGCATGTCAGGCATGAGAGCGGCCACTATTACTGGTTGGCCCTCATAGATAATCATGACCGCCTGCCCCAGTTCCGCCGGCTGTTCGGCGACGAGCGCATGAATTACGACGAAGCGCTCTCTACCTATCACCGCTACGGTCCGCCGCCTGACTGGAACCAGAATTTCATATCCGCCTATTCGGCGGCTCAT
>CAYVJO010000011.1:0-2912 GCA_964451735.1 uncultured Hyphomicrobiaceae bacterium
GGTCTCGCTGGCGCTGCCTCGTGCGTCGATGTGGATTTCGTCGCGTTCGACCGCCTGCATCCCGCCTTTCCGGAGAAACAGACTGTCCGCGAGCCGCCGTGCAATGGGATCATTGGGGCGCGATGGCGATGCGCGGAGATTTGGGGTCATCACCGACAGTAGCTGCTGCAAATAGCCCGGATCGCGCCAAACCAGTTGAAACGCCTGATTGAAGATGGCGCGGTCGGAGGGCCGCGTCACGAAGACGCTGTGCAGCGTCCAATACAGGATTTTCGGATCGCCAATCCCTGCGGCCGCAACCGCCTCGGTCGCAAGTATGACTTTTTGCGGACCGATTGGCAGACCGGCGGAGCGCAAAAGACGCGCAAAATGCAGGATGTTGGCCGCCATCTTGCCGCCATTGGCTACAGATGCGGCAAGGTTGGCGCTAAGAGTGTCTTTCGCGGGTGAGGCGGCTTCATGTTTTATGGGGTTGAGATCGTCGTCCATCACCGTTATGTCGCGCCGCTTTGCGCCTCATATTCGGCTTGGCGGGCTCGGGATTTCACCTGCTCCAGAATGCGCGAGGCTTCGCTGCCATGGATGCGCGCAATATCGTCCTGATATTTCAGCAGTGTTCCAAGCGTCGAATTCACGTCCTCCGGGGCGAGCGCAACGCAATCCAGCGATGTCAGCGCCTGGGCCCAGTTGATGCTCTCGGCGACGCCGGGATTCTTGTACAGATCCATCTGTCGTATGTCCTGCACGAAAGCCACGATTTGCGCGGTCAGTAAGGCCGGGGCATCGGGGACCTTGAGCGCGAGGATTTCCGCTTCCCGCGCCGCGGTCGGATAATCGATCCAGACATAGAAGCAGCGTCGGCGCACGGCGTCATGTACCTCGCGCGTGCGGTTTGATGTCAGGATGGTTATAGGGGGCTCACAGGCGCGGATGGTGCCCAACTCCGGGATAGTGATCTGATAATCGGCTAGAATTTCCAGCAGAAAGGCTTCGAAAGGCTCATCGGCCCGATCCAACTCGTCGATCAGCAGAACGGGGCTTTGGCCCTCGGCTGATAGCTCCAATGCCTGTAGCAGTGGGCGCTTCAGAAGATAATCCGCGCTATAAATGTCGCGTTCGAGCGCCGAGGCGCTGACGCCCCCCCCGACTTCAGCCGCACGGATATGCAGAAGCTGGCGGCTATGGTTCCATTCATAGGCAGCAGAGGCGAGGTCGAGCCCTTCATAGCATTGCAGCCGTACCAGCGGGCGATCCAGAACAGCGGCCAGGATCTTTGCCAGTTCTGTTTTACCGACGCCAGCCTCGCCTTCGAGCAGAAGCGGACGTTTCAGCGTCAATGCGAGAAAAACGGACGTGGCCAGGGCATCGCTTGCAATGTAGCCCCCTTGTGCAAGCAGGGCTTTCGTCCCGGCAACAGTCGCGGGCAGCTCCGCCATCAGGTCACCTTAACGACAGTGGCGCGCACCGCATCCGCCAGTGCGCCGGGAGAGACTGCAAAGACTGTGCGGGGTGTCCCGGCTGCGGCCCAGACCGTTTCATAGGCAAGCAGATCCTCGTCCATAAAGACGACAAGCTCCGACGCATGGCCCAGTGGCGGCACACCTCCAATCGCAAATCCGGTCGTGCGGCGGACATAATCCGCATCCGGCCGCATCAAGGCTTCGCCTGCGATGTCCGCCATGCGCGTCTCGTTCAGGCGGTTGGAGCCGGAAACGAGGGCAATGATAGGCGTCCCGGTCTCGACGCCGCGGAAAATCAGTGATTTGACGATCTGCGCGACCTCACAACCGCAAGCCTGCGCCGCCTCTTGCGCTGTGCGGGTGCTATCTGCCATCTCGACGACAGTGATCGTCAGTCCGAGAGCGCGTGCGGCGTCTTGCACCTTCAGCGCGCTTGCAGGAAGGTCTACTGCGCTCCCGCTCATGCGGATGCGGCTTCGACAGCCCGTTCCGCCATGGCGGTCACGAGCGCCGCGCGATACTCCGCGCCGCCATGCATATCGCTCATAAGCCCCGTCGCAGGGAGTTTCACGCCTATGACGGCCGAGGGCGTAAAGCTCTTCTTGAGCGACTGCTCCATTTCGGGCACGCGAAACACGCCGTTCTGGCCCGCGCCCGACACAGCCACGCGCACATCGCCCGACGAAAACAGTCCACCGGATTTCTGCGCGACGAAAACACTAGTCAGACAATATCGCGATGCACGCTGCTCGAATTTCGCGTAGCCGGATTTGTCCGGGATCGGGAAGCGGATTGACGTAATAATTTCGCCCGGTTGAAGGGCAGTCGAGAACATGCCCGTGAAAAAGCTGTCCGCGTCGAGTTGGCCTTTATCGGTAACGATCGTCGCGCCGAGCCCGAGGACCGCCGCTGGATAATCCGCTGCCGGATCATTATTTGCGACCGATCCGCCTATCGTCCCGCGATTGCGGACCTGAGCGTCGCCGATGCCGGAAGCCAGTTTCGCCAAGGCCGGTATGGCGGAGCGCACATCCTGGCTTGCAGCGACCTGCGCGTGGGTCGTTCCTGCGCCGATAATGAGGGTGCCGCCATCGCGCCGGATGCCTTTCAGTTCAGCGATATGTCCAATATCGACAATGACCGATGGCCTCGCCAAACGTTGCTTCAGCGTCGGGATAAGCGTATGGCCGCCGGCGATGATGGTGGCTTCGCGATTGGCGGCAAGCGCTTGTGTGGCCTCCGCAACGGAGGATACGCGGATATATTCGAAGTTATACATGGTTTCCTCCGTTGTCCTATTCCGCGGCCAGTTTCGTATGACCGGCATTGATCGCACGCCAGATTTTCTCAGGCGTCGCGGGCATGTCGATGTGATCGACGCCATACTCTTTGAGCGCATCGACGATGGCGTTGATGACTGCGGGCGGCGTTCCGATCGCGCCGGCTTCCCCG
>CAYVJO010000011.1:2922-4627 GCA_964451735.1 uncultured Hyphomicrobiaceae bacterium
GCCCTTGACGCCAAGAGGATTATGCGTGCAAGGCGTACCTTTCAGCGTATGCACCTTGAATGAGGGCACATCGTCGGCGCGCGGCATGCAATAATCCATATAGGACCCGGTCAACAATTGGCCGCTCTCATCATAAACGGCATTTTCAAGCAAGGCCTGACCGACCCCCTGAACGATCCCTCCATGGACTTGGCCCTCCACTATCATCGGATTGATGACGTTACCGAAATCGTCTGCAGCCGCGAAGGAAACGATCTCGACGGCACCGGTTTTTGGGTCGATCTCCACCTCGCAGATATAGGTGCCGGCCGGATAGGTGAAGTTCTTGGGGTCGTAAAAGGCGGTTTCTTCGAGGCCGGGCTCCAGCGTCTCGATCGGATATTGATGCGGGACATAAGCCGTAAGCGCGACTTCGCCAAACGCCTTCGATTTGTCGGTGCCTTTCACCGTGTAGGCTCCGTTTTCGAAGGTAACATCGTCCGCCGATGCCTCCAGCAGGTGGGCTGCGATTTTGCGGCCTTTCTCGATTACCTTGTCGAGCGCGTTGACGAGCGCCGTTCCGCCGACCGCGATCGAGCGCGAACCGTAAGTGCCCATGCCGAACGGCACCTTGTCGGTGTCGCCATGGACAATGTCCACTTGCCCGATGTCGATACCGAGCTTGTCGGCAACCACCTGGGCAAAGGTCGTCTCGTGACCCTGGCCGTGACTGTGGCTTCCGGTGAGCACAGTCACGCTGCCAGTCGGATTTACCCGAACGGTCGCGGCTTCATACAGACCAGCACGCGCGCCAAGCGCCCCGACGAGGCTGGATGGTGCAATGCCGCAAGCCTCGATATAGGACGCAAGGCCGATGCCCCGCAATCTGCCCTTGGCCTTGGCGGCCGCGCGACGGCTCTCAAAACCAGCATAATCGGCTAATTCCATGGCCTTGTCGAGTGCAGGCTCGTAATCGCCCGTGTCATAGACCACCGCAACAGGGGTCTGATAGGGGAACTGGCTCGGTTGAATGAAGTTCGCGCGGCGCAATTCCGCCTGATCCCTGCCCATCTCCTGCGCGGCCTTGTTTATGATCCGCTCCAGAATGAACGTCGCCTCGGGTCTGCCTGCCCCGCGATAGGCATCGACCGGTACGGTGTTGGTGAATACGGCCTTGACATTGGTGTACACTGCCGGCGTTGCATACTGTCCGGCGAGCAGCGTGCCGTGCAGCCACGTTGGAATGCAAGGTGCGAAGGTCGATAGATAGGCGCCCATATTCGCCAGCGTATCGCATCTCAAGCCTATGATCCGCCCGTCAGCGTCGAAGGCCATCTCCGCATGGGTAACGTGGTCGCGGCCATGCGCGTCGGACAGGAAGGATTCGCTGCGTTCTGCGGTCCATTTAACCGGACGGCCAACGCGCCTGGATGCCCAGGTCACGAGAGCTTCTTCTGCATAATGGTAGATTTTCGAGCCAAAACCGCCGCCGACATCGGGAGCATAGACCCGCAACTTATGCTCAGGGATGGACAGCACGAAAGCGCCCATGAGCAAGCGGATCACATGCGGGTTCTGGCTTGTTGTATAGAGCGTGTATTCATCCGTCCCCATCTCATAATGGCCAATAGCAGCGCGCGGCTCGATGGCGTTCGGGATCAGGCGGTTATTGACGAGATCGAGCTTGGTGATGTGGGCGGCTTGCGCGAAAGCGGCGTCCGTCGCC
>CAYVJO010000011.1:4637-16999 GCA_964451735.1 uncultured Hyphomicrobiaceae bacterium
GGGTGACGTGGTGCGCCGACTTGAGGGCAGCCTCCGTCGCCGCCTTGTCGCCGAGCTCCCAATCGAAGCAGAGATTGTCTCCGGCTTCCTCGTGAATGGCAGTCCCGCCTTCGAGGGCTGTTTTCATATTGACGACCGCAGGCAGCTCTTCGAGATCGAGTTGAATGAGCTCGGCTGCGTCCTTGGCCTGCTGAAGGCTTTCGGCAATAATGGCTGCGATCGGATCGCCAACATGACGGACCTTGCCTGCGGCGAGGATCGGATGTTTCGGCTCCTTCATAGGGCTGCCATCCCGGCTCGTCACCAGCCAGCCGCAGGGTATGCCGCCAGCGCCCGATGCGTCGATGTCTTCGCTCGTGAAAACAGCGGCTACGCCAGGGGCGGCTTTCGCGGCAGAACTGTCGATGCCTCGGATCGTGGCATGGGCGAGGGGTGAGCGCAGAAAATAACAGTAAAGCTGGTTTGGGATATTGATGTCGTCGGTATATTTGCCAATGCCTTTGATGAACCTGAAATCCTCGCGGCGCTTGACAGAGGCGCCGATGCCTTGGACCGTCATTTTTTCCTCCAGACTATATCGTTTCGATGCGCCACATTATTCGGCGGCGACGGCGTGTCCGCTCATTTGCGCGGCGGCGATTTGAACGGCTTTGACGATGTTGTGGTAGCCCGTGCAACGGCAGATATTGCCCGAGAGCCAGCGCCGGATGTCCTGTTCGCTCGGATTGGAGTTTTTGTTGAGGAGGTCGGCGGCGGACATGATCATGCCAGGGGTGCAAAACCCGCACTGTAATCCATGTGCCTCGCGGAACGCCGCTTGCAGCGGGTGCAGATCGCTTCCGCTCGCCAGGCCCTCTATGGTGGTGATTTTCGCGCCGCTAGCCTGAGCGGCGAGCACGGTGCAGGATTTGACGGAGCTGCCGTCTATATTGACGACACATGCGCCGCATTGCGAAGTGTCGCAGCCGACATGGGTTCCGGTTAGCGACAAGTTTTGCCTAAGAAAATCGCTCAGCAGCAGATTGCCGCCGACATCGGCTTTCACCGATCGCCCGTTTACTTCCATCGCAATTTCCGCCATGTCGTTCAACCTCCCGATATGGGCTGGTTTTTCACCGGCCCTTTTTGATCGTTAGCACCACCGCTCTTGGGAAACGGCATCACTGGGATTATGGCATAGATGTCTCGATTGTGAAAACCGTGCAGGCGCGACATAATCATTCGATCCGAATGCACGGTTGCGGTGCTCCGGTCTCAGCACAAGCATAGTGATACACTTCGCGGATCGTTGAGTTAGACTGACGGCAATGGCTTATAACCGATGTGGTCCATCATGGTTGCGAAGTAGTCGCGAACCTTCGGCGGGAAGCGGAGGCTCTCGACTATGGCTACCGACCGAAGCAGCGGTAAAATCCGGATATCGTCGATTGACAATACGCCATTTACGGCCAGTGGACTCTCGATCAGTGCGTCGAGGTCTTCCAGAACCGGCATGAGCGCCGCGATGAAGTCCCGCGTTCTGGCGCGCAACTCCACGAAATCGCCATAGGTTTTACGTTTGCGCAACACATAATGATCATGGGCGGCTATGGTGGCAAATTCGGGCAAGCCAAGAAGGGGATAACGCGGCATGGTCAAAGGCGGCGTCGTGTCGAGGAGGCGCTTTTCCAGTTCTGCAATCTCGGGCCGCGCCGCACCCGTTAGCATCGGTTGGCCGAGCCCGTCGATGTAGGCAACCATATCCAGGCTTTCGAGCATCGGTTCACCATTGTCCTTCACCAAGATCGGTATGACCCTTTTGCCTACGAGTGAAACCATAGCCGGCGTATCATCGTCGAGCACCACACGTTCGTGCAGGCGCAAACCTTTCAATGCGGCGGTCATGCGCACACGGAAGCACAAGGAACAATGTTCGAACATATAGAGCTTCATGGCGGTTAGACTCTCTGACGCGCGTTAAATCCGGAAGCGCCAATCTTCGATGTTTCGTTATGTAATATTTTTGAGGATCAGCATAACTATGCCCTCGACTTCAGGCAACCAGCCAGTGACTTTCTATGTGGGGATCAAGCCTGATGACACGTTAGCGGGTTTTGTATACCAAATTTGCGTAATTATAAGGCACATCAAACATTGATTGGCAGAATTAAGTGGCAATCGCTCAACATAAGTCTTTATAAAGTTGCTGAGTTTAGTTAATGAGAAGTGTCATAGTCTGTGTGGGCAGCGTTCACCGATGCATATTTCAGACTGTTTCATATCGTTTTGGTAGATTTTTGGGAGGACATCTGGCATGGATCGTCGGACGTTTATTAAGAAGGCGGGAATTGGCGCTGGAGCAACAGCCGCGGCCGCAGCGCTTGCAGCACCTGCGATTGCGCAGGCAAAAAAAGAAATGGTGATTGTTTCTACCTGGCCGCGGGACTTTCCCGGCCTCGGCATAAGCGCGCAGCGTCTGGCGAAACGCATCCCCGAATTGACCGAAGGCCGGATCAACGTAACCTATTTCGCGGCTGGCGAAAAAGTTGGCGCATTTGATGTTCTGGATGAAGTCTCCGCAGGCAATTCTCAGGCATACATCGCAGCCGATTATTACTGGAAAGGCAAACATCCGGGGTGGTCTTACTTCACCGCCGTTCCATTCGGCTTCGTCTTCTCCGAAATGGACGCCTGGATGAGATTTGGTGACGGCCAGAAACTCTATGATGAGCTGGCTGCAGGCTTTAACATTAAAGGACTTCCTTGCGGCAATACCGGCGTGCAAATGGGCGGCTGGTTCAACAAGGAAATCAATACGGCCGACGACCTCAAAGGTTTGAAAATGCGCATCCCAGGCCTGGGCGGCGACGTCCTGGCCAAGCTTGGTGCTTCGCCGGTGGCTCTGCCAGGCGGGCAAATTTACGAAAACCTCGTTTCAGGTGCGATTGACGCAACGGAATGGGTTGGTCCGTATAATGACTACTTCATGAAATTTTACGAAGCCGCAAAATTCTACTACTATCCGGGTATGCACGAGCCGGCGTCGCAGCTTTGCCTTGGCCTGAATAAGAGCTGGTGGGAAGGGCTGTCGAAAACGGACCAAATCATCATCGAAGCAGCTTGTTCGGAAGAAAACGCTCTTCAGATGGCCGAGACCAACGCTCAAAACGGCGTTTATCTCACCAGGCTCATCAACGAGCATGGCGTTCAGCTACGTCGGTTCAGCGATGAAATCTATGATAGCTTCGGTAAAGCGGCTCAGGAAGTTTTCGACGAAACTCGCCAACACAGTCCGCTTGCCGCTAAGATTCACGACAGTTTTGAGAAAGCGCGCAACGAAATCGGCAAGTGGATCGCCCTTTCCGACACGGCTTACACACTGCAAAGAAACCGTGTTCTGGGCATCGAAGGCTAACGCACGTTTTCCAATTGGACATGCGGGATGGGGCGGAACCGCCTCATCCCCGTGCCTGAGCGCTATCAGGGTTCGCAAGAGGACACACTTGTTTTGCGGATTCAAAGACAATTAGTAGTCAAGTGTTCGTTAGCCACTCAATATCTTCTAGTACGTAAATATCACAACAGAGCAATGGACGACTATCGTGACCGTTTCGTCTGCGTCTGACCGCCAGGATCTTTCCGTAATATTGGCCCGCTCATTTGCTTGGGCCGTTATCGCATCAACGTTCGCTTTTTTGATCAACAATTATCTCACATATTGGCGAGAATGGCCTGGGCCCAGCGAAATATTATCTGGCGGCTCGGTTTATTCCTGGGGACAAGCCGGCCTCTATGTCGCTGCCCTGGTCATAGCCTTAAGCTATGTCATCCGAACCCCCGGTTGTGCTTTGAGACCCGACTCCGAACGCGTTTACCGCATAACCGCTTTCATTATCCGCGTCGCATTTTGGGCCGTTTTGCTCATTGGCGTCGTCGATATGGCGATATCATTCATGCGAGTCGAGAATTTGCTGCCGGGTCTTTTCGGTGACTCCATCGCAACGAATCTGGGCCGTTCTGTCTTTCGCGGGCAATATGTCCACCTTCCCCTGCTGGGCCTTGCGATCCTTATTGCATTTTTTCATCGCGGCTTGGGATTTCCGTGGCTTGCTCTGCTCGTCGTTATTGCGGAGCTGCTGATCGTATTCACCCGTTTCATCTTTTCCTACGAACAGGCTTTCATGTCTGATCTGGTCCGCTTTTGGTACGCCGCGCTTTTTCTATTCGCGAGTGCCTATACATTGATCGAGGAAGGCCATGTCCGCGTTGACGTGTTTTACTCATCCTTCACGACACGGACAAAGGGCCTGGTCAATGCCTATGGCTCGATTTTGCTTGGAGTTTCCGTTTGCATTGCTGTCCTCTACATCGGTATGAGCAGCAGATCGGCGATTATCAACGGGCCAATGTTGATTTTTGAGACCACGCAGACCGGTTTCGGCATGTATGTCAAATACTGGATGGCTGGCTTCCTTGGCATTTTCGCAATCAGTATGCTGATACAATTCATGGGCTTTTTTCTCGAAGGCATTGCCGATTACCGTGATGAGCCCAATAAACGCCAGATTGCTCCGGCGGGCGCTCACTAAAGCCGTCGGCTGCCGAATCCATCGATCCAAACAGCGGCACCTGTCGGTATTTGGTAAAACAGACGAGAAAACAAAGAGATAATGCATTGACATAGAAGTCGTGTGAATGTGTCAATGCGCTAACGGCATGAATGAAATTAAAAAAGGCCAGCAAGGTCTACACATCAAACCGTAAGACGGCCAGAGTAAAGCTAAACGGGGCATCGGGGGATAAATGGAGCTCTTTTTTCTTTTCCTGCTCATTTTTCTCATGGCATTCGCGCTTGGGTCAGGGTATCCGGTCGCCTTTGCGCTGCCGGGATCGGCAATTATCTCAATAGGCCTTGCCGCGCTGACCGGCTATCTCTTCGCAGGCAATCCAGACGCTTATTTCGCGCAAGGCGGCGCCCTTACCTGGCTGACGGCGGGAATTACGAATTTTCGCGGCGTTTATTGGGAGGCCGAACGGGACACGCTGATCGCGATCCCACTTTTCGTTTTCATGGGCATAATGCTGCAACGTTCGCGCATCGCTGAGGATCTCCTAATCACGATGGCGCAGCTTTTCGGTCCTATCCGCGGCGGCCTTGGAATGTCGGTCGTCTTTGTGGGCGCACTGCTTGCAGCGACGACGGGCATCGTTGGCGCAACGGTCGTTGCCATGGGGTTGATCTCCCTCCCCGCCATGATGCGCAACAACTACTCCCATTCGCTGGCGACAGGGACGATCGCTGCAAGCGGTACGCTCGGTCAGATCATCCCACCCTCGATCGTGCTGATTATTCTCGCGGATCAGCTAGCCAGCGCCACCGATCAGGCAAGCACGGCCCGAAAATTGCTCTACAGGGAAAATACTGGCGAGCTTTCGATGCCCTCAGCATTCGATTTGAGTTCGACGAGCGCCGGCGAAATGTTTCTCGGCGCCCTTTTGCCCGGCCTCGTCCTCGTCCTGCTATATATGGTTTTCATCGCGGTCGCGGCGTTTCTTTTTCCAAAACTGGCGCCAACCGTTCCTTATGAAGGCAAGTACGACGCAAAATTCATCGTCAAGGTCCTTATGGCGCTCGTACCGCCGTTAACTTTGATTTTCGCGGTTCTCGGCTCCATCATTTTCGGCATAGCGACCGTCAACCAAGCTGGCGCTATTGGAGCGGCTGGCGCATTGATCATGGCTGGCTACAGGCTGAGGGAGGGACATCGCCGAACCTACTGGCCCGCGATAATCGCTGTTTTGTCGATTGCTGCAGTCTTCGTAATCACACGGTTTTATCCCGTCAACATCAGAAATGTTAGTTCGGAGGCTGATTTTATTGCTTTGATCGCCGCTTGCACCGCCGTGGGCGCGCTGATCCTTTCGCTGATATGGAGCGGGTGGCGCGTCTATAAGATCAACGGCACTTTGCGGTCCGTCATGATCGATACGGCCAAAACCACCTCTCTCGTATTCATTATTCTCGTCGGCGCGGCGATGCTGACGGCGGCCTTCCGCGGGTTCGGGGGCGAAGACATCGTCAAAGACTTTTTAGCAGGACTGCCAGGCGGCTTCTGGGGACAGTTCATCATCGTAATGGCGGTGATCTTCATTCTCGGGTTTTTTCTGGATTTTATCGAAATCGCCGTCGTCGTGGTGCCTATCGTGGCGCCTATCCTGCTCGCCGATCCTGGCGCTAACGTAACAGCCGTCTGGCTCGGCGTGATGATCGGGCTCAATCTACAAACATCATTCCTTACACCGCCCTTCGGATTCGCCCTGTTTTATCTACGCGGCGTCGCGCCTGCGGCCGTAAAAACGATCTCGATGTACAAGGGCGTCATCCCCTTCATCTTTCTCCAGCTTCTGGCGCTGGTGATCGTGGCTTACAGCCCTCCGCTCGTAAACTATCTGCCGACACGCTTATCGCTTACGTCGGAGACCGCCCCGCCGCCGATCAATCCGAAACTCCAAACCTGCATCGAAAGCGAGCTTTTCCCGATATACAGGGCGCGCGAAGAAGAAATCCGTTCTACGATCGCATTGGTCCGCAGCTCGAACTTTACGGTCTTGCCGGACCGGGTCGAAAAGCCCCTCGTCGAGAGTCTGGACTTGGCTGAGAACACTTTCGAACTGGTCGAGGCGATCAGGAAAGCGGCTGAAGTCGTCGCGGCTAATGAGCCCGCTTATCGACCGTTGCACATACATGTGCGTAGCATTCAAGCTAAGATAAAATCTCTTGAAGTCAAGGACCGGCAGTTGCAAACCGATATACGCTTGTCCCGTGACGAAGAGGAAAACCGCGTTATGGAGCGCGAGCTTGCTGCAAACCAGCGTCAGATCGAAGCGCTCCGTGCATCGATCCCTGAGAGATGGGAGCGCGACCACGATGCTTTCAATAAGCTTCTCAAAGCCGAGGAAGCCGCCAGAGTTGCATATCGCCGCAATGCAGACCGCGCCTACGAACCTGTTCGTCAGGCTATAGCTGTGCTCGACGCCACGGACACGCTAGCCGTGGCTGAACCTGAACTGCGGGGGCTTGCAGCCTTCATACAAGCCAACCCGCCGGCTGTATCCGCTGAGAAAATTCAGGAGGTTGTAAATGCGCTTCGTTCTGTCGAAGGCGCAAGCGCGATCCAGAATGACCTGAACGAAGCGCGGCGCTTAGTTCGTGCGAACGTTCCGAATGTGCCGAGCGCGCTGACAGCGATTGATCGCGCTATCCGCAAATTTGATGAGGAAATAGCCTGGAGACGGGAAGCCGCTTTAAGCTTACAGCCAGCTTTACAGCGCTACGAGGAGACAATTCGGAACACCATTGGATTGCGTCAGCAGCGTCGTATCCCGAAGGAATTCGCGATACAAGTTGCGGGATGCCTTTCGAACCATAGGGATGTGTCCATCTATTTCTAGGATGATCCGTTGATTCTGATTTTGAGACTTCTGATTCTCACCGCCTTCGCGTCATTCAGCGCGCAGGCGGCAAATGGCTGGCGCGAGGGCAAAGATGCATACGCGCATACGCCACTCGTTTACGCAAACGGCTGCTACTGGCATCGTGGCGTCCGCTACTGCAAGAGCTATTGCTATGTCGAAATCACTGGCAAACGCTTTTGCCAGGAGCAAGAGAGCGAAGCCACCTCGCAAGGTGATCCCTATGCAATCGAGCGGCCGACGGTGGAGGAGATTTACCGGCCGCGCCACTGAACGACCTTCGGACCGAAACACGGATATGTCTTCCATAATGCGCCGTGCACGGGGCTCCAATGCTACGGCCATGCTTTTCGCAGCCCAAGAATAAATGAAACAAAGTCCATTTGCCGCGCAGGTTTACGCTGCTGCGCCCTTTCTGCTTACGGGGCTTTACGCCTGTCTTGCTGTAATCGCCTTAAGCCGTGGTCCCGTTACCACTTCCTTGGTTCTGTTATCGCTGTTTCTGGCCGCCGCGTTGATCGCGCTCAGCATCATGGATCTGCGCACAATGCGGCTTCCCGATACAATAACGCTCCCGCTTGCGGCTATGGGGCCAATCCTCGCCTATGCCCTAGGCTGGGGCGATCCTCTTTGGCATATCGGTTCGGCTATGGCGGGCTTTCTGTGTCTTGCGCTTCTTTCCCAGGCGTACCTGGCCCTCAGGCGCCGGGCCGGACTTGGACTGGGAGATGCCAAGCTTCTGGCGGGCGCTGGAGCCTGGCTTGGACTTGAGGCCTTGCCATCCGTGCTGTTATGGGCCTGCGGAGCCGCTCTGCTCGCTGTTTTCGCAGCTTTGCTCCTCAATCGCCGGATCGAGGCCTCCACTCCGATCCCTTTCGGGCCATTTCTATCCCTCGGGTTCTGGCTGGTCTGGCTTTACGGCCCGATGGCGTAGCTGTGCAAAGCCAGCTTGAGCGAAACGCATATACCTTGGTCCGAACCCGACCTAAGTCTATTGCCGAGACCTTAACATATGACACTTTATCATAATCGATATCGGAATGGCCTGCCCATGCTCAAACGCCCGAATTCATCACTTCGATCCATGCCGCGAGGCGGAGATGGTGGGTTTACTCTTTTGGAGCTGCTGGTTGTGCTCGGAATTCTGGCTCTTCTTACAGCCATAGGCTATCCGCAGGTGCTTCGCTATATGGGGAGCGCGAGAATCGAAACGGCCAGGGCCCAAATGAGCGCCATAGCAACCTCGCTGGAGCTATACGCGCTCGACAATGGTGGTTTTCCGCCGCAGCAGCTCGGCCTCAATGCGCTCGTGGAGCCCCCATCCGGCGCACGCCGCTG
This sequence comes from uncultured Hyphomicrobiaceae bacterium, assembly GCA_964451735.1. Classification (GTDB taxonomy): domain Bacteria; phylum Pseudomonadota; class Alphaproteobacteria; order Rhizobiales; family Rhodomicrobiaceae; genus JAHQVI01. The sequence goes on from CAYVJO010000011.1 coordinate 13,428, forward strand.
GCGAGGGCCCTATCTCAAGAAATCCGAGGGTTTGATCGATCCTTGGGGAACACCTTATCAATATCGCATACCCGGACGAAACGGTGCGTTCGAGCTTCTCACCCTTGGCCGCGACAATGCGCCGGGGGGCGAAGGCGAGGATCAAGACCTGATATATCAATGAGCGGCGCGACATTGACCGCCTCTTCCCGAGCATTTTACCTGGGCGGACGTAGGTGCAGAGCGACGACCGATCTGCGAAACTCCGATATACGATCGTGGCCTGCGAACGTGATTTCCACTAACTCGGGAAGCCGGTCGGCGAGCGGCCATCGCGTTTGCCACTCGGGGTTTTTCTGGCCCTCGATGGAGCCGAAATAGCGTATGGTGAGAACAGCAATGCGCCCTGCCGTGCGATGTTCGACTGCGGATGATGGGTCTGTCTCTTCCTCGCGCCCGGCGAGACCATTTGCCCGTCCCCTGTAAAGCGTCTGTCGCAGGATCAAAGGACGCGCGGGCCCGGCGCCATCTTCCTGCCGTAACTCGAACCGGTAGACGCCGCCGCCAGCCGGTCCCGCCTCAGCGGGCGCGACGAAGACGATCCTGCCCGACTCGCCCTCGAACTCGATGCGCAAGCCTCGCGCACCATCGCGCCAGTAGATCGGCATCGCCTCGGCAAGACGCTGTTCGACATAGCGTTGAAAGGCAGAGAGCGCAGCGCGCTGCTCGAATGTTTCATCGGTCTCCCATACACGCTGGCCCATTCGCAAGGTCCCGGGAAGGAAGGAGAGGATTAAGGCCAGGATGGTTAATGAAACGAGAAGCTCGATAATGGTAAAGCCGGCGCCGCGATCGACGCTGGCCTTGTGCGTGTCGTATTCCAAACGCCCGATCATTCGCCTTGCCCGAGCTTGATTGTCGTCAGTTCTAGACTGCGGGCTCGCGTCAAGCCGGATGCTTCGCGCCACATCACTCTTACTGTCGCCCAATAGGCGGAAGGGACCGCCCCCGGACCGGGCTCATCTGCTGGGGCATATGGACGAACCGTCATCTCCCAGACGACGCCGTTATCCTGTCCCCACTGCCGCCCAGCCTGCAAGGGGATTTCTATGCCGAGGCGGGCCAGCCTGGCCCTCGCAACGGATAGGGCGTCTTCCTCCCGGCTCACGATGTCAGACGCTTTCAACCCCGCCGTCAAACCGCGATAGAGCATCGTGGCTGCCACGACAATCATGACGAACGCAACGAGCGTTTCCACGAGTGTAAAGCCGCCATCTCCGCGCAGCCTCATCGAGAGCTATTCCGCTTCACGCTAGCGCGCCCAGTCATCCAGTCAAGATCCACCGCGACGGAGCGGCCGCCTGCGCTGAGAATGACATTGCCCCCTGTCGAGGAGCCGTCGGGAAAGAATCGCACCCGTCCGCGCCCGGACGACATTTGCTCGTTCCGCAGCGTCACGAAATCGACCGCTATGCCGGGCGCGATCGTAGATGCTGCTGTCACGCCATCGACCCAGAACCGCCTTTGTTTCAAATCGATGGTCAATGTCCGCTGCACGTTCCGCCTTATGGCCGATGCGCGAGCCATCCGCATGTCGTTGGCGAGCTTGCGCGCGGTGGCCGCTAGCGCAAGATCGGGCGAATGACGGCTAACGAGAGGCGCGACGAAGACGCTTGCCAGTGCGAGAATGCCAAGCACGACAAGCAATTCCAAAAGCGTGAAGCCCTGCTCCCTGCGCTGTTTCTCCAGCTTCCCAGGCGCCAGCATGTCACCCCTCAATTGATTGCCAGTTCGTTGATGCTCAGCAGCGCGCTCATAACGGACACGATCAGACCACCGACCAGCGCGCCAATCGCAATCGTCAGGACAGGAGCGATCAGCGCGGCGGTGCGATCGAGCTGGCGTTGCAAAGATGCCTCGAAAATATCCGCGACCCGTGAGAGCATTGGCTCCAGCTGGGCAGTCTTTTCACCCACCGCGATCAGCCGCAGCGCGATTTCAGGAAAATGTCCACTTAAGCTGAGCGGCCGGATCAACGGCGCGCCTTGCCTTACCTCCTCGGCCGCGGCCTCGATCATGGAGCGGTAGGTTCGGTTGGTCAGCACGCCAGAGGAAATGCGCAAGGCTTCGAGCATTGGAACGCCGTTCTTCATCAAAGTGCCCAAGGTGCGCGAAAAGCGGGCAACCTCCCGTTTTGTGACGAGCCCGCGGATCACCGGCAGGCGTAGCGCAACATGGGAGAGCGTATGCATAAAAGCCCCCGTTATGAGCAGCACGGCGATCGATATCGCCAAAGCCGCCGTCGCGCCGATCCATAGAAGCGGATGTCCCGCCACCAGGCCGCGAACATCGTCCAGAGCCTGCACGATGAATGGCAAAGGCGCGCCGGCGTCGCGCAGCAGCGGGACGATCGCGGGCAGAAGGATCGTCATGATCGCTATAACCGTCAACACAGCAACGGTCAGGAGGATTGCAGGGTAAAGCAGGGCAGATGCGATCTTTGCACGCAAATCCGCCGACCGCTCCAGAAAGCGCGCCAAATCATCCAGCGCCTCGGCGAGAGAACCGGACGCTTCACCGCCGCGGACCAAGCGCCAGTAATATTCTGGGAAAGCGCCGGCCTCGGCGCCCATGGCCTGCGACAAGGATTGCCCCTCAAGCACGCGCGTCAACAGGTTTTCGGCTATACGGCGCATGGGCGGGGAAAGCGCAGGCTGTAGTGCGGCGATCCGCAAGGTTTCGTCGAGAGGCAATCCGGCTTTTACGAGAATCGCCATCTCGCGCGTGAACAATGCGAGCCCCGATGTGGTGATGCGCCGGATCAAGACGATCTCGTGATTCCACCATCGCTGGCGAGCCGGGCTTTCGCCGCTGACCACTTCGATGGGGAACTCGCCCCGCCGGTGCAGTGCGTTCAACGCCGCTTCGCGGCTATCGGCGGCGATTTCGCCAGCGATGAGCCTGCCGCTCTCGTCATAAGCGCGATATGCATAGCGCATCAAAGCGTCATCCGTGTTACGCGCAAGACTTCCTCCAGGGTCGTCTGGCCCGCCAGTACCTTGTCAAGCCCGTCATCGAACAGGCTTGTCATCCCGCCAGCGGCCGCAGCTTCGCAAATAGCCTGCTCCGAGCCCACATGCAACAGCCGCTCTTGCACGGCACTGTCCACGATAAGCAGCTCACTGATCGTTGTGCGTCCGCGGAAACCGGTTTGACGACAGGCTGGACAACCGGCAGGCTTTCGGAGATGGCGGAGCCGATCCGTGCTTTCCATCATCTCGCCGCCAATCCCGCTGCGCCTTATAATATCCACGAGTACTGGCGAGGCCGCGGCAGGCGTGGCGCAATCGGCGCATAGGCGGCGGACAAGCCTTTGAGCAAGCACTGCTTTTAGCGTCGAGGACAGAAGGTAGCTTTCGGCGCCCATGTCGAGCAGGCGCGTCACCGTTGCAGCGGCGCTGTTGGTGTGAACGGTCGAAAGCACGAGATGCCCAGTCAGCGAGGCCTGTATCGAGACGCGCGCCGTTTCCAGATCGCGAATTTCGCCGACCATTATCGTATCGGGATCCTGACGGAGCACCGCGCGCAGGATC
>CAYVJO010000012.1:0-6122 GCA_964451735.1 uncultured Hyphomicrobiaceae bacterium
CTATGCACTTTTCGCTCCGATGATCTTTATGCTTCGCATCGGATTTACGCGAAAACCGCTATGCACTTTTCGCTCCGATGCGTTATCCCCTCGGCGAGAAGTGCAGCCGGTTTGCCCGCATTACATTGTGAAGCTCCCGAACCTTTGCAAGCACTTTGTCGTTGACTGCCTCATCGAGGCCGATGAGCGCAATCGCCTTGCCCCCGGCTTCCTGGCGGCCGAGTGTGAACGTTGCGATGTTGACCCCGGCCTCGCCGAGTATGCCGCCAATGGCGCCAATATAGCCGGGCTTGTCGTTATTCTCGGTATAGAGCATATACGGCGTCAATTCGGCTTCGAGGTTGATCCCGTGGATCTGTATGAGACGGGGTCTGTTGTCTGAAAAGACCGTACCTGCAATCGCGCGGGACTGCTGCTCCGTGGTCAGCGTCACACGCATATACGTTTCATAGGCGCCTTCCTGCCCTCGCCGAACCTCTTCGAGCCTGATCCCACGCTGGCGTGCGATGACGGGCGCGTTGACCATGTTGACGTCCTGCAAAAGCGGCCGCAAAATACCGTGAAGCGCGGCCGAAGTCAGCGCTTTGGTGTTTAACTCGCCGATATCGCCGGCATACTCTATGCGGATCTGGGTGAGGCCGCTTTCGGTAAGTTGCCCCGCGAACGACCCTAATTGTTCGGCAAGCTTGATGAAAGGCTGGAGCCGGGGTGCTTCCTCGGCCGTGATCGAGGGAAAATTGACGGCATTGGAAATAGCGCCTTTGAGAAGATAGTCCGACATTTGCTCGGCAAGCTGGACAGCGACATTCTCTTGCGCCTCGCTGGTCGCTGCCCCTAAATGCGGCGTACAAACGACGTTGGGCATTGCGAAAAGCGGGTTTTCAATCGCCGGCTCGGTTTCGAACACATCAAGCGCTGCTCCCGCGACCCGTCCCGAGCGTATTGCATTCGCAAGTGCCGGCTCGTCGATAAGCCCGCCGCGCGCGCAATTCACGATCCGTACGCCGGTTTTCATCTTAGCGATGGCTTCGGCGTCGATGATATGCCTGGTCTTGTCCGTCAAAGGCGTATGGAGCGTGATGACATCAGCTCTGGCAAACAATTCGTCTAGTTCGACCTTTTCCACTCCGAGATCCCCGGCGCGCTCGGGCGTTAGAAACGGATCATAGGCAATGACCTTCATGGCAAGGCCTTGCGCACGGTTCGCGACGATCGATCCGATATTTCCGCAGCCGATGATGCCCAGCGTCTTGCCGGTGACTTCGACGCCCATGAAGCGCGACTTTTCCCATTTGCCGGCCTGCGTCGAGCGATCGGCCTCTGGTATTTGCCGCGCGAGCGCCATCATCATCGCTATTGCATGCTCAGCAGTGGTGATGGAATTGCCAAAGGGCGTGTTCATAACGATGATGCCCTTGGCGGTGGCAACGGCCACATCGATATTATCGACGCCTATCCCCGCCCGTCCGATGACCTTGAGCCGGCCATTGACGCTCGCGAGTGCTCTTTCGGTGACTTTCGTCGTCGATCGGACGGCGAGCCCGTCATAATCGTCGATCACTGCGGCCAGTTTGTCCTTGTCCAGGCCAATCTTTGTTTCAGTCTCGATCCCGCGCTCATCAAAGAGTTTTTGCGCCAAAGGCGAGAGCTTGTCGGCGATCAAAACGCGGGGAGCCATTACATTATCCTCTGTCGTTGAAATGTCATGCCCGTCACACAGAGCAGCAGCCATCGTGGCGTCCTGCGGCTCTCAAGGCTCTCCTTCAAGCCGCTTTCAGCATGTCGGCCTTGGCAGAGGCAAAAGCCCAATCAAGCCATGGCAGCAAGGCTTCGAGGTCGGACTGCTCCACCGTCGCGCCTGTCCAGATTCGCAAGCCGGGAGGCGCATCGCGATAAGACGCTATGTCCATCGCCACTCCGTGCTTCTCCAAGATGGACGCAATCTGTTTGGCTACCGCGGCTTGGGTATCGACGGGCGCGGAGAGAACGTCCGTGTCCGCTACTTTGAGACAAACGGAGGTGTTCGAACGGATCGCAGGATTGTCGGCTAGAAAGGCCACCCAGGGCGCGCGTTCAACCCACTCCTCGATAAGCCGGGCGTTGGCGTCGGCACGGGCGAAAAGAGCGGGAAGGCCACCGATCGTCTCCGCCCAAGTCAGAGCGTCGATGTAGTCCTCGACGCACAGCATCGAAGGCGTGTTGATGGTTGCGCCTTCGAAAAAGGCCGTATCCACTTTGCCATTCTTGGCCAAACGGAAAATTTTCGGCATCGGCCATGCGGGTGTGTAAGTCTCAAGCCGGTGGATGGCGCGCGGGCTGAGTATGATCACGCCATGTTGCGCTTCCCCGCCCAGTGCCTTCTGCCAGGAGAATGTCGTAACGTCGAGTTTGTCCCAGGCCAGATCCTGTGCAAAAGCCGCCGATGTTGCGTCGCACAGCGTCAGCCCTTCGCGATTGTCTGCGATCCAATCCCCGTTCGGCACGCGCACGCCGGACGTCGTGCCGTTCCAGGTGAAAGCCACATCACGGGCGAAATTGACTTGTGTGAGGTCAGGCAATTCGCCGTAACCGGCTGTCAGCTTGCGAACATCCTCCAGCTTCAGTTCCTTGACGATATCCGTTACCCAGCTAAGCCCGAAGCTCTCCCATGCGAGCACATCCACCCCGCGCGCGCCAAGCAGCGACCACATCGCCATCTCGTACGCGCCCGTATCGGAGGCTGGCGTGATGCCGATGAGATAGTCGTTTGGCACGCCAAGCACGGCGCGGGTCTTGTCGATGGCGAGCTTGAGGCGGGCCTTGCCCTCTTTCGAGCGATGCGAGCGGCCGAGGACGGCGCTTTTCAGACCGGCGAGATCGTAGCCGGGGCGTTTAGCGCAGGGTCCTGATGAGAAATGTGGGCAATTAGGCCGCGCGGCCGGTTGTGGCGTGCTCATGGCGTCTACCCTTTCAGATAGTTGCCTCCCGTTGGGGGGAGGTGTCCCGCTCATGCGGATACGCTTACGGCTCGCCTGTGTCAATATCAAGTAAGACAGCTCGAAAGCCCGCACAAAAAGCAGCGCCTCAAGCCGGATAATAGCGCTCGCGCCAGCGGTCAACACGGGGGTTCATAAGCCAGAACCATAGCGGTGGCACGACCGCCATTATCAGCATGGTCGGATAGCCGAAGGGCAATTGCGGCGCTTCGCTTTCGTCATAATGCTGCAAGACCGGATAACGCCTTTGCGGATGTTTGTGATGGTCCGAGTGGCGTTGCAGATTGATAAGGAAATAATTGGTCAGCTTGTGGGACGCATTCCAGGAATGATGCGGCTGGACCCGTTCGTAGCGTTCATGATCCAGCCGTTTACGCGCAAGGCCGTAATGTTCGACGTAATTGACCAGCTCCAGCAGCATGATCGCGACGAACGCCTGAAGACAGAACACGCCAACGCCAATCCAGCCCGCCAGGGCGTAAGCGGTCGTGATGTAAATCACGTAAGCCATTCCATAGCGCCAGAACGGATTAGAAACATGCCATGCTGGCTGGTTGCGGCGCGCCATGCGGGCTGCCTGAATGCGCCAGGCCGAAATGAAGCTCCCAAGCATCGTTCGCGGCAGAAACGCCCAGAAGCTCTCCCCATAGCGCGCAGAAGCCGGGTCCTCGGGCGTTGCGACGCGGATATGGTGTCCGTACACATGCTCTAAGCAGAAATGCCCGTACAACGTTGAAGTCATCAGGATTTCGGACAGTGAGCGCTCGAAACGGCCGGTTTGATGCATCAGCTCATGCGCGTAAGTAATCCCGATGCCGCCCGTAATCACGCCGACCGCCACGGCTATACCCAGGATTTCCCAGCCTGTTAAACGGTCTGACGTGCCGATCGTGGCAAGCGTTCCGAAGATCAGTACAATCTGGATCGGCACCCAGATCCATGTGATCAGGCGATGAAAGATCAGGCGGCGTTCGTCTGTCCGTGGATCGAGCCTTTCCTTGCTCACACCCACTATATAATCGAAGCTGGGTATGGCGAGAAATGCGTAGATCATACAGGCGATCACCCACCAGCCTCCGAGCGTCAGGCCCAGTATGACAAATGGGATGAAGGTCAGGGATAGCGCGAATGGCAATGCATGAAGAAGCATGGCAAACCCCGGCGGAACAAGCCTTTAATTCAAATTTTAGCATTCGTGACGCCTCGCGCCTAGAACCTTCTTCATCGCGATCGCATCGGAATGGGGCTCCAACGTCTTGCTGGGTCGCAATCTCGGGCGGAAAACCGGTTCCCGCTTTTCCTGAAATTGCTTTGGCCCTTGCTGGGTCGCAATCCCGGACGGAAAACCGGTTCCCGCTTTTCCTGAAATTGCTTTGGCCCTTGCTGGGTCGCATTCTCGGACGGAAAACCGGTTCCCGCTTTTCCTGAAATTGCTCCGGGTTACAAACCCATTCACATGCTTCATGCGTCCGCGTGCTATTCTCTCGAACTTGAAGTTCGTTGCGCCAGCAGCTCAAGACCGAGACGGGCTTCTGGTTCGAGACAATTGAGCCACTCGACCATCACATAAAACTAAGGACAGCAATTCTATGATCGATCTTCACTACTGGACGACGCCCAACGGCCATAAAATTACGATGTTTTTGGAAGAAAGCGCCCTTCCCTACCGAATCTTTCCGGTCAATATCGGCAAAGGCGATCAGTTCAAGCCCGAATTTCTCGCCATTGCGCCGAACAACCGCATTCCAGCCATCGTCGATCACGAGCCAGCCGATGGTGGAGAGCCCCTGTCCGTCTTCGAGTCCGGCGCGATCCTTCTTTACCTCGCCGATAAGACAGGGCATTTCATTCCCTCAGATCTCAGAGGCAGGACGCAGGTTCTGGAATGGCTGTTCTGGCAGATGGGCGGCCTTGGGCCGATGGCAGGGCAAAACCACCATTTCACTCAATATGCGCCCGAAAAAATCCCCTACGCCATTGAGCGTTACGTGAACGAGACCAACCGTCTTTACGGCGTGCTCGATAAACGCCTTGGCGATTGCGAATTCATCGCCGGCGACTATTCCATCGCCGATATGGCGGCGTACCCATGGATCGTTCCGTATGAGCGCCAGGGGCAAAATCTCGACGACTTTCCGAATCTGAAGCGCTGGTTCGAGGCGGTGGCCGCGCGTCCTGCGACCCAGCGGGCTTACGAACTCGCCAAGGACATCAATGCCGCTCAGGTCGTGACTGATGCGTCCCGAAAATTTCTTTTCGGCCAGACGGCGAAGTCTTTGAAAAGCTGAGGCGAGGCGGGCCGGGCGACCGATGAATACGTCCGGCCTTCCAAACACAGCCCGAGATATCGCGTGCTGTCGAAAAAACCGCTTGATTTTGAAGCCTGAAGCAGCCAGCACCGAGGAAGAAACGCTCAGACTGCGCAATGGCGCAGCTTTGCAGTCTTCTGGAATCCGAGGTCGATCGATGATTACGGCATATGTGCGCAACAATGGAACGGTAACGCCTGTGGCAGTTCAAAACGGCCAGGCATTACCGCATGACGCGATCTGGATCGACCTCTTCGCCCCGACGAAGGAGGAAGAAGCGCTCGCGGAAGATGCCCTTTCCATCGAGCTGCCGACACGGGAGGAAATGCGGGAGATCGAAATCTCCAGTCGGCTCTATCAGGATAACGGCGCTCTCTACATGACCGCGACCGTGCTTACCCAGGTGGATGCGGGCAGCCCCTCGACCGACCCCGTCACATTCGTGCTGGTCGGTCAACGCCTTGTAACAATCCGTTATGCAAACCCGCTGCCATTCCGCGTCTACGCCAGTCTGTGCCAGCGCCAGCCCGATCCAGCGGTATCGGGCGAGACCATGCTCGTTGGACTCCTCGACGCCATTATTGACCGCATCGCCGACGTTCTGGAGCGCGCCCAGCACGATATGAACGAGATCTCTCAAAGGATCTTCTCACGGGAGAAAACCGACTATCAGGACATTCTGCGCAAGATCGGCTTCACGGAAGGGATCAATTCGCGCAGCCGTGAAAGCCTTGTCAGCATCGGACGGGTACTCTCCTATTTGAGCCGCCCCAGCGAGGTGAAGCCAAACAAGACGCTTGCACGTTCGTTGAAGACGCTCTCCCGCGACGTTTTAGCC
>CAYVJO010000012.1:6132-16969 GCA_964451735.1 uncultured Hyphomicrobiaceae bacterium
AGCGCTCAGCGATCATTCCAGCTTTCTGGCCAACAACATCACCTTCATGCTGAACGCCACGCTCGGCATGTCCAATATCGAGCAGACCGATGTCATAAAGATTTTCTCCGTCATGGCGGTGATTTTCTTGCCACCGACATTGATCGCAAGCATTTATGGAATGAATTTCCAGTACATGCCTGAATTGAACTGGACATTCGGCTATCCTATGTCAATCTTGATGATGTTTATTGCCGGTCTTCTGCCCTACCTCTATTTCAAAAGGCGCGGCTGGCTGTAAGAACAGTCTCAGCAGAGGTGAAAAAGTATATTCTCAGGCACTGTTTTGGCCTGTGCATTAAATTTCAGTATTCTTCACAGCACACGCGCTAAGCCTATCGCCGCTACTTTACGCCGTCCGATTTGCGCGTTTCCATGTGTTTCTTCATCTCGGCGCAATGATCGGTCAGATCCGCGCGTGGCGTGAAATAAATAAGATCATACGGCTTGGCAAGGCCGGTAATCGCCTGCGTGTAGTCGGAAGCGGACGTCCGGTCCGGATCAACCTCCAAAAACGCCACCGACAAGATCGATGCGTCCGGACGAGTCCGGCGGATGAGTGCAGGCACGCCCCAGTCGTTGCGAACGTGGCCAGAACCGGCGATCAGAATAGCGCCATCCTCCCCTACAGCCGACAGCATCGACTTGGCGAGCTGGCCGTCCCGCGCGCGCTGAACTTTTACCATGGGACCGATGGCTGCGGCTGGAAGCAAGCCGCAATGGCCATCCGCGATCTCCCTCTCAAGCGCGTTGTTGGCTTCCGGTGTCAGCGCCTCGGTAAGGCCGAGCTCTTCGGCCAGAGCCTTGAACTCCGGCGAAGGCTCGGACCTGGCCACTGCTTTCTGCACATCGCGCGCCAACTCTCCAGCGAGCATGGGCAGCTTAGCCGACAGAGCCACTTCCGCGATCGGCTGATACATCACCCAGTCCGGCCAGCCGCGCTCCTGCCATCTCAGCACCTCGCCTATTTTCGCTGCATCCGTCAGCCCAGCGGCAATCTCTCTTTGCAGCGCGGCTTCAAGCTGCGCGGGGATCATCTCGAAAACCAGCGCTGGACGGCGGCCCTTCTCAACGAGCGTCTCAACCGCTTCCGCCTGAAGGCGATGATGATCTGGATTGTTATGGATTTCTCCCAGCAGGAGGAAAGACGCCGCGCGCAGCGCTTCCTCGTAGCTTTCCGCGCTGACAGGGCGCAGATCCGACGTCCAGATCGTTCCAGCGAGTGGATGGTCCGTGTAATGCGATGAGAGCCAATCGCGCTGAGCAAAAGCCTGATTTACGCCGAGAGCGAGTGCCAGCAGCACGGTCAGCCCTAAACAAAGCCCGTAGGGCCCTCTCGATACGGCTTGCTGACGTTGGGGCCCAGCGTTCGAGGAGCGAAGCGTGTAGTCTTTTCGATGCTGCATGTCATCGCCTTTCGATTATCGCAACGCGAAAGTACGGCTTACCCTGGCATCGCATTTTCACGAAAGGAAAAGCGGAGCCTAACTGCAATCACAATCCCATTCCGTGTCCAACTTGACCTTGGTAAGTCTGGCGCGCAAATGTGGTTTTTCCGGATCGTCGCCCGGATTGCAAACATAATACTTCTGGAGTGGCCCAGCGACTCCGCTTAAGGGTCAGAATCAACATTGCAATCGAAAGGCGGCGACCGCTGGTGGCAATCATTCCGGAAGATCGCGTGGCCCTGGTGACCGGTTCGACGGACGGGGTCGGACGAGCGGTGGCTATAGCGCTCGGACGCAACGGTTGGTTGGTTCTGGCGCATGGCCGAAATGCTGAACGCGGAGCGCGCGTCGTCGCGGATATAACGGACAAGGGCGGGCGAGCGCTGTTTTATGAAGCCGATCTGTCCTCGATGAGCGGCACACGCCGTTTCGCCGAAACGGTCGGAATGGCCCACCCGAAGCTGGGTCTGCTCATCAATAACGCCGGCCTCGGCTATGGCGCGCGTGGGGCCGTCCGCGAGGTTAGCCCAGACGGCTTCGAGCTGCGCCTTGCCGTGAATTATCTCGCGCCTTTTCTTTTGACGCGCATGCTCCTGCTCAACCTCATCTCCACGGCGTCCTCGCGCATCGTCAACGTTTCATCAAACGCGCAAGGGGAGATCGATTTCGACGATTTATGTATGGAAAACGCCTATTCCGGCCGCGACGCTTACCGGCGCTCCAAGCTCGCCCTAACGATGTTCACCTTCGATCTTGCCGAAGAGCTGAAGGCGCGTGATGTTTGCGTCAATGCGGTGCATCCGGCAAGCGCGATGGATACAGCCATGGTGCGCGAGGCGGGCATGAGCCCTACGGCATCCATCGAGGAAGGGGCGGACGCAATCTTGAGCCTCGCCATTTCGGAGAAACTCGCGGGGCAAAGCGGAGTATATTTCGACATGCAGCGCCCTGCTCAAGCGCTCCAACAAGCTTATGACAGGAACGCCCGGAAACGACTACGCCGAATCAGTATGACACTCACCGGCGCGCCTGAGTAAATCGTCAAGCAGTCACGATCATCCCGAAACGTCACAGATATTTTGCTCTATGGCGCTCCTTGTGCCACTCTTTTTTCGGTGAACGCATTATAGCGCCGGTCCGCTATCGCAGCGTTCCCTCGAAACCAGTCGATGGTCTCGCGAATCCCATCTTCGAGCGTGACGGAGGTTCGTATGCCAAGGCTTTCCGCCCTCTCTGTGCTCATGAGCCGCCTGGCGTCTCCCGCCGGCTTTGACGGGTCCCAGGCGATAGGGCATGAGTCCGGCATCAGCCGCGCCACCGTCTCGGCGATCTCGCGGATCGTAACGCCGACCCCGCTGCCCAGATTGACCGGCTTGTTGTAGCCTTGCGCAACGACAAGCATCATGCCGCGCGCCACATCGCGCGCATGGATGAAATCGCGCACCGGACTGCCGTCTCCCCAAACGGCCAGCGGGCGCTCGCCGCCGAGGGCGCGACGGATAAGACTGGGAATGACCATGGCGTTGTCGGGATCGAAATTATCGAACGCGCCGTAGACGTTGGCGGGGCGAACAATGGAGATTTTATCCCAGCCATATTGAATGTCGTAAGCCTCGGCTTGCAACTCGCCCATACGTTTTGCCCAGCCGGCGAACCGGTCGTTCGGCGAGGGAAACGTTCTCCAGACGTCATCCTCGCAAAAGAGCTCGGCCGGCTCGTAGACGCCAATAGAGCTGGTGTACAGATAACGGTCTACACCCGCTCGAAAGGCGGCTTCCATAAGATTCACGGAAAATTGCAACGTCGGCACAAAGAAGCTGGCCGGCATTTCGGCCGTCATCTTTGGCGAGCCTTTGACGCCTGCAAGATTGAATACGATGTCATGCCCCTTACAGACCGAGAGGCAGGCGTTGAAATCACGCAGATCGGCGCGCAGGAAAGCTGCGCGGGCAGGCGCGCGCGAGGGCTCGTCGAGCGATACGACCGTCACGGTTGCACCAGCCTCGATAAGCATTTCCGCCAGTGGACGCCCAATCAGTCCAGTGCCCCCGGCAACGAGAATTTTTCGATTTCTGTAAAATGCGTCGAACATCGTTAACACCATCGAATCGTTGTAACACAATAATTTATCAACTTATAATTGCGAAAAATACGAATACTCGCATTTTTTGCAATCCCTTAAGTTTCAATCAACGTCTCGGAAAAGATACGTCATGAGCAGGATCGTCATTTGCGGCGCAACCGGTTTTATCGGGCGCAATCTCGTCGAGTATTTCGCCGGGCAACCCGGATATGAGGTGGTCGCAGTCGCTCATATTCGTCCACCCTATGAAGCGCAGGGCGTGCGATGGGTCAAAGTCGATCTGCGCGACGCCGCCGCAACCATGGCGCTTTTGCAGGAAGGTGACGTGGTGATCCAGGCGGCTGCAACGACGTCTGGCGCAAAGGACATCACCGCGACGCCTTATATTCATGTGACAGATAACGCTCTCATGAATTCCGTTCTGCTGCGTGCCGCTTATGAGCGAGCGGTCAAGCATTTTGTGTTTTTCAGTTGTACCGTCATGTATCCGTCGTCCGATACGCCTGTCAGGGAGGACGGCTTTACCGGCGAAATATCTCCGAAATATTTCGGCGTTGGCTGGACTAAGGTTTACATCGAGAAAATGTGCGCTTTCTATGCCAGTCTGGGCAGGACTAGGCATAGTGTAATCAGACATTCGAACATATACGGACCCCATGACAAGTTCGACCTGGAGCGTAGCCATGTCTTTGGCGCAACCGTCACGAAAGCGATGTTGGCAGAAAAGACGCTGACGATCTGGGGCACGGGCGAGGAACGGCGCGACTTGCTGTATGTGGACGATCTGGTCCGTTTTGTTTATCTCGCTATTGAGAAACAGGACGCGAATTTCGCGCTTTATAATTGTGGCTTTGGACAATCGGTCTCGATTCGCGAACTGGTCGAGCGTGTCGTTGCTGCAAGCGGCAAATCCCTCGACCTCGTTCACGATCTGACCATGCCCACCATCCCCTTCGATCTGACGCTCGATTGCGCCAAGGCGATGGCCGAACTGGGCTGGGAGCCGCGAGTCGGTCTCGACGAGGGCATAGAGCGCACCATCAGCTGGTGGCGTGACAATGTCGGCGTGGCTGCCACTGGAGGCGGTAAATCGGGGGACAGCCGTGCGTTCCAAGCTTTGCAAGGCGCACAGAGTGGGCCAAGGACGACCGTATGAGCGAAGAGATAACAGTGGTTTGTTCCGCCTGGCACAAACAAAAAAATCTGGATCTTTATTTTGAGCAGCACAGCAGGTCTCTGCTTGAGCAGACGATCCCCGTGAAGATCATCTATGTCTGCGATGGCGGCATGACGCTAACGCCGCCCGCTCCGTGCGTGACGATCGTGACTGTCTCGGAGCCGATCCGCACGGCCGAGGCATTCAATATCGGACTTATGCTGACCAATACGCCTTACTTCGCCGTTCTTAATCTCGACGATTTCTATTTGAGGAACGCGCTTGAGTTGCATGTCGGGGCGCTGAAACAGCTCGGCGGCGACGCATTCTATGGCGATTGGGAGCTTCGGTTCACCGAGCGCGGCGATATCGACCGCGTTTCATTCGAACTGGGCCGGCTGCGCCCATGCCGTAACTGGCCGCCCGAGCGTGAAGACGGTCTCAGACTTGGCAATGGCGACGGCCACCGCGGCACCTGGGGTCCTGCCCCCGTCTACCGCACGGCGGCGTTGAAGGAGGTCGGAGGCTATCCCAAGTGGTTTGGCGACGGATCGCCTGTACCTACGATCATCGATTGGATTGTCTGGCAGCGCTTCATGCGAGCGGGCAAAAACGTCTCGCGCGGTGAGATCGTCGTCGGCTCCTACTATTCCAACCCGGAAAGCCAGCAGGAATTCCGCGGCGGCATCGACGCTATCGAAAGCGAGCACCGGCATTATAATTTGTGCGGCGCTCAGGTCTGAGACCTAAGGGGCCGCGCAATACGTTCCCGCATTACGTGACGCTGCGCGTCTTCGCTGTTTACGCATAGGTAGAAATCGCCCTTCCCCGTCAGCCAGACGAAAGCTATACATCTTAAGATTGTAAAAATAAAGCATTTCGCGCTGTATAAAACGCATCAAAGACCCACAGTCCGATTCTGCCAGAAAATGGGTCTGTCGGATCATCATTTTGGAATCCATGCCGATGGACGACGATCATTTCCAGCTTCAAGGCAAGCGTTTATGGGTCTGCGGCCATCGCGGCATGGTCGGCGCCGCGCTCATTCGCCGTCTGCAGCGTGAGGGCTGCGACTGCGTCACTGCTGACCGCCAAGCGCTTGACCTGACGCGGCAAACAGAGGTGCTTGCCTGGTTGAACGAGACCCGGCCGGACGCCGTCATCGTCGCAGCCGCCAAGGTAGGCGGCATCCATGCAAATACGCGCTATCCCGTCGCCTTCCTCGCCGACAATCTTGCCATCGCCCAGAACGTCATCGGCGGCGCCGCGAAGACCGGCATACGGCGCCTTATGTTCCTGGCATCGAGCTGCATTTACCCGCGAGACGCGGAACAGCCGATCCGGGAAGATTGTCTTCTGACGGGATCTCTGGAACCGACCAACGAATGGTACGCCATCGCCAAGATCGCGGGCCTCAAGCTGGCGCAGGCCTATCGCCAGGAGTTCGGCTTGGACTATTTCACCGCAATACCCGCCAATCTTTACGGCCCTGGTGATAATTTCGATCCGCTGTCGAGCCATGTCATTCCAGCACTCATCAGGCGGATGCACGAGGCCCGGCTGAGAGAATTGCCCGCGATTTCGATCTGGGGCAGCGGCGCGCCGACTCGCGAATTCATGCATGTGGATGACTGCGCCGACGCACTTGTGCATCTCCTTAAGGCCTATGACGGGGCCAGCCCGGTCAATATCGGCCTTGGCGAAGAAATCTCCATCGGGAGGCTGGCCGAAACAATAGCTGGCGTCATTGGCTATGCTGGTCGTCTTGAGTTCGACCGCGCCAAGCCAGATGGAATGCCCCGCAAATGCCTGGACGGAACCCGGCTCGCGGCTACGGGCTGGCGGGGTGGGCGCGCTCTGGAGGAGGGACTGGCAAGCGCTTACCGAGACTTCCGCGAACGAATCGAGCCGGGCCGTGTTAGCGAGGCCTCCATCAAAACAGCGAGGACGCGCCATGGCTAATGCGCAGAGCCAAATCCTGCAAAACACGATCCGCAGGACGAGCCATTTCGCGAGGATCGATGCGCTTCGAAACGCGCATCCCGAAGGCATATTGGACAGCGAGGGGCTCGCACGCTGTTATGCGACCCTCCTGCGCATCCGCCGGGTCGAGGAAGAGATCATCCGCCTTTATCCGTCCGACAAGATCAAGAGCCCCGTTCATCTCAGCATCGGCCAGGAAGCCGTCGCGGTCGCCGTCTGCGATCATCTCAAGCGCGAGGATGCGGTCTTCGCGACGTATCGCGGGCACGCCGCCTATCTGGCGAAAGGCGGCGATCTCAAAGCAATGTGGGCGGAGCTTTACGGCAAGCAGACGGGCTGCGGGCGTGGCAAGGCGGGATCGATGCATCTCGTCGATCCCAACGTCACCATGATGGGCACCTCGGCCATCGTTGCCTCGGGCATTCCAGACGCCGTCGGTTATGCGCTCGCTTTGAAGATGCGCGAGGAAGATCGTATCGTTGTATGCTTTTTCGGGGAAGGTGCGGCAGATGAAGGCGTCACCCATGAAAGCCTGAACTTCGCCGCTCTACGCAGGCTGCCGATCCTGTTCGTCTGTGAGAACAACGAATATGCGATCTATTCTCACATTCGCACCCGCATGGCCGGCTATGGCCTGTGCGACCGCTGCCGCGCTTATGGGATTCCTTGCGAAAAAGAGGAAAGCGGCAGCTTTCTGAACATGTACGAAGCCGCAAGGCGCGGCGTCATGGATGTCCGCAAAGGGCTTGGACCGCGCTTCATCGAGGTCAAGACAATGCGCTGGCGCGATCATGTCGGCCCAGGCGAGGACCGCCATTACAGGTATCGCGACGATACGGAACTGGACATCGCCATCGGCAAGGATCAGGTCGCGCGGATCGGCGAATGGCTGCCGGAAGAAAAGCGCCGCGACATCGCCCGCGAAGTCGAACGCGATATCGCCGAAGCCATTGCCTTTGCCGAAGAGAGCCCTTTTCCTGGCGATGACGAAGTGTTCCACCATATCTTTGCAGCAAATGACTGACGGCGCTCGCACCATCAGCTATGCCCAAGCGCTTCATGAGGCGACGCGCCAGGAAATGGAACGCGACTCGGCCGTATTTGTCATGGGGCAAGGCGTGGACGATCCGCGCGGCATGTTCGGCACAACCCTTGGGCTGCATGAGGAATTTGGCCCGGAACGCTGTTTCGACGTCCCGCTTGCCGAAGAAGGGATGACCGGCGTCGGCATTGGCGCGGCGATGGCTGGTATGCGGCCGATTCAGGTGCATCAGCGCATGGACTTTATGCTGCTTTGCATGAACCAGCTCGTCAATATGGCCGCGAAGATGAGCTATATGTTTGCCGGCGCGCATCGCGTGCCGCTTGTCGTGCGCGGGATCATCGGCAGGAGCTGGGGGCAAGGCGCGCAGCACAGCCAAGCTTTTCACTCCTATTTCATGCACGTGCCTGGCTTGCGCGTCTTCGCGCCCACCACGCCCTATGACGCCAAGGGCTGTCTCATCACGGCCATCCGGGACGACAATCCCGTCATCATGATCGAACATCGTATGCTTCATCCCATAACGGGCCACGTTCCGGAAGAGGCTTATGAAACGCCCTTCGGTCGTGCGCGCATCCTGAGCCACGGTTGTGATATCACGATTGTCGGCATCAGCCACATGGCGCTTGAATGTGTGCGTGCCAAACACCTGCTTGCAGGAATAGGGATCAAAGCCGAAATCATCGATCCTGTTTGCCTCTCTCCACTCGACGCGGAAACAATTGCAGCCTCCGTCGGGCGCACGGGACGACTGCTCGTCGTCGATACGGGCTGGCTTGCCTGCGGCGCGGCGGGAGAGATCGTCATGCGCGTTCTGGAAATCCTGGGAGCTGCGCGGCAGCCGAGCGTTGCACGCATGGGCTATTTGCCAACTCCCTGCCCAACAACGCGAAAGCTCGAAACCCTGTTTTATCCCAATGCCCAGACCATTGCCGAAAAGGCTTTCGCCATGGTCAGGCCGGATATGCGCGACGCGGTCGAATGGGACTTGAAACAGTCCGTAGCGGATGAAATCGCTGAGTTCAGAGGGCCTTTTTAACGCCGGAATCAGCCCCCTAACAAATCGCCCCTCCCGAAGTGTGTGTGATCCTCACCGTCTATGACCTGTAGCTTATTCGGCGAAAGTGGAAACCTGTATTGCGGAAAGATTTCGCTCAAACAATAGAGATAGAGACCCGTACTGAGCGCATCAGAACAGATCAAGCTCTAAATGGATGACACGCCCTCGCCGCGGAGAATTTCGATGGCGAACCGACTTGTCCCCGTAAGTCACAGGCTCTTACCGATGCGCCTGTGCATCGCACGCTGCGAATCGCACGATATGCTATTCACGATTCTGATCGTTTAACTCACGCGGCTACGGTCAAGGAATTCGGTGCGGCCCATGAAATTTCCGCCTTCACTGCTCGATGAAATTCGCGCGCGGCTGCCAGTAAGCCATGTGGTTGGCCGGCGTGTAAAGCTAAAGCGGCAGGGACGCGAATTTGCCGGTCTGTCCCCATTCAAACAGGAAAAAACCCCCTCCTTCACTGTCAACGACCAGAAGGGCTTTTACCATTGTTTCGCCAGTGGCGAGCATGGCGACATCTTCACATTTACCATGAAAACGGAGGGGCTCTCTTTCCCCGAAGCCGTGGAACGGTTAGCGCGCGAAGCGGGTGTCGAGATGCCCAAGCCCAGCCCCCAAGCGGAGGCCCGGGAGGCGCAGGCCGTTACGCTGCGCAAGATCACCGAAGCCTCGTGTCGGTTTTTCCAGTCTTCTCTCGATGGCCCTGAAGGCCGGGAAGCCCGCACCTATCTCAACCGGCGGGGCCTTGGAGATAGCGAGATCGCGTCCTTCCGGATCGGTTATGCGCCGCCGGGACGTCATCAACTCAAGGAATATCTAGCTGCCAAAGGCTTCCGGCAAGAAGACATGGCTGCATCCGGAATGATCGTCGCTGGCGAAGACATTCCGGTCAGCTATGACCGTTTCCGTAACCGGCTAATATTTCCCATCGCCGATCTGCGTAGCGAGGTCGTAGCCTTCGGCGGCCGCGCGCTTGGCGCAGACCAGCAGCCGAAATATCTGAACTCACCCGAAACGCCTTTGTTTCACAAGGGATCGATGCTGTTCAATGCCGCCGCCGCACGTAAGGCTGCGCATGAAAAGCGGGAGATCATCGTCGCCGAGGGCTATATGGACGTCATCGCGTTCGCGCGAGCCGGGTTTCCGAATGCGGTCGCGCCGCTTGGCACAGCGCTGACGGTCGATCAATTGAGGCTACTCTGGCGAATGGCGGACCAGCCGATTTTGTGTTTCGACGGCGACAACGCCGGCATCAAGGCCGCCCATCGCGCTGTCGAGGCTGCCCTCCCTCATCTCAGCCCAGGGAAAAGCCTTGCTTTTGTGTTTTTACCCGAAGGGCTCGATCCAGATGATCTGTTGCGCGAACACGGGCCCGGCGCGCTTGAGGAAGCCATACGCGGGCCTCAACCTCTTGTCGACGTCCTTTGGCGCAAAGAGTACACATCTGGCGAATGGACGACCCCCGAACGGCGAGCGCAGTTCGAGACCCGGCTGAACGATCTTGTCGAAGGCATCGCAGACCGTACTGTCCGCCTATACTACGCGCAAGAGATGCGCCAACGACTGCGCAATGCCTTTAGCGGCTACCGGCACCCGTCAGCGCCGTTCAGTCAGCCAGGTTCGCCAGCGCATAAACGCCACGTCCGCAATTTCGACGCCGAGCGCAACCGAGCGTCGCGTTTATCCGGCGGCTTTACAGGATCCAAAAGGGGCGCGTATCATCACGGTCGCGATCCAGGCCCTTCTGAAAGCCTGATTAACAGCTCCATGATCAGGATTTCAACCACGGCGCTTCCCGGCCGCGAGGCGTTGATCTTAAAGACCGTGCTCAACCATCCATGGCTTCTCGACGAGGATGCAGAAGAGATAGCCGCCATACAATTCGAAGCTGATGCGCTCAAACGGCTGCGCGACGCGATTCTAAATGTTTACAGCGGCCAGAATCCCCTTGACAAGAACAGTTTGTATCATCAACTCAGTGTTTCAGGTTATTCAGATATTCTGGATCAGGTCGAGA
>CAYVJO010000013.1:0-12471 GCA_964451735.1 uncultured Hyphomicrobiaceae bacterium
CATGGCAAGACCGCGCTCATTCGCGGCGGCAATCACCTCATCGTCCCGCATGGAGCCGCCAGGTTGGATGATAGCCGTTGCTCCCGCATCGGCGAGGGCAAGCACTCCGTCGGCAAATGGGAAAAAGGCATCCGACGCGGCGACCGCGCCTTTGGCGAGCGTTTCGGGAATCCCTGCCGCATCTGCTGCTGCTTGAGCTTTCCAGGCTGCGATCCGCGCCGAGTCCACCCGGCTCATCTGTCCCGCGCCGATACCGATTGTTGCCTCTCCTTTCGCAAAGACGATGGCGTTCGATTTCACATGCTTGCAGACGCGGAATGCAAAAATCAAGTCGGCAAGCTCCCGCTCGTCAGGCGCGCGCTCCGTCGCGGTTTTGAGAGATGTAGCGTCCAGTGTCCCTTGATCGCGCGATTGGAGAAGAAATCCGCCTGCAACGCTGCGTAGCGTCAGCCCTTCAGCGCGCGGGTCAGGCAGGCCCCCAGTCAGGAGCAGGCGCAAATTTTTCTTCTTGGCCAGAATCGCTTGTGCGTCTTGCGTTGCATCCGGGGCAATGATGACCTCCGTAAATATTTCCGCGATGGCGGCCGCGGCTTCGGCGTCGAGCGTCCTGTTCACCGCGATAATCCCGCCAAAGGCGCTGACGGGATCGCACTGGAGCGCCTTGCGGTATGCTTCCAGGCTCGTTTGCCCTAAAGCGACCCCGCAAGGGTTTGCGTGCTTGATGATGGCGACGGCGGCGCTTGCTGCCGGATCGAATTCCGCAGCGAGTTCGAATGCGGCGTCCGTATCGTTGAGATTGTTGTAGCTGAGCTCTTTTCCCTGGACCTGGCACGCCGTGGCAATGCCGTAGCGAACGCTGCCATTCGCGGCACTGATGTAAAAGGCTGCTGATTGGTGCGGATTTTCGCCGTATCGCAAGGTCTGGCGCAACGTACCGGGAAGACTGAAATGGCGCGGGGCGGTCTCACCGGCTTGTACCGCGAACCAGTTTGCAATCACGGCGTCATAGGCGGCAGTGCGAGCATAGGCACGTGCGGCGAGCCTGCGCCGCAACGCCAGACTCGTGGTTCCGTTATTGGCCTCCATCTCGTCCAACAGCATGGCGTAATCATCCGGGCTCGTCACGATGGCGACCCAGTCGTGGTTTTTAGCCGCCGCTCGGATCATAGCCGGCCCGCCAATGTCGATATTCTCAATAGCTTCTTCGAACGGGGCGCCCTTCGAAATCGTTTGCTCGAACGGATAGAGATCGATGACGGCGAGATCAATCGGGCAGATGCCATGATCCTCCATAGCCGCCGTGTGTTCCGCACTGTCGCGTCTGGCAAGAAAGCCGCCGTGAATAGCGGGATGAAGCGTCTTTACCCGCCCGTCCAGCATTTCAGGATAGCCGGTCAACTCGCTTACATCGCGAACCGCCAGTCCTGCCTGACGCAGTATCTGCGCCGTGCCGCCGGTGGAAATCAGCTCAACTCCATGGGAGGCCAACTTCGAGGCGAAACCGTCAATGCCGACCTTGTCCGAAACGGAAATCAGCGCGCGGCAGATTTTGGGATCGTTTGTTGTCATGTGCGTCCTTCATGGCTCTATTCAAGCCAAAATCTTTGCATCGCACGCCTTGTGGACCGGAAAAAGAGCGAGCAAGCCTCAGCTAGCATTTCTTGAGTGCGGAACGAATATCTGCTCAGAACCCGTATGATCTCGCAGAATCAAAACCGTAAAGACCTGCTTGCGAACTCGGCTTGGTCCGGAATCGTCCAAATGCGCAAAATCACACCAGATCCTAGATTCAAACTCAGTCATTCTCAAGTTGGCGTGGGCCGCGATAGCCACTGCGCGCGGGATCTTTCAAATTGGTATCGATCTTGCGCAGCGACCACACCACTTGTACCTCTGAAGCACACGACCCGCGAAGGACGATCTGGAGGCTGCGTTTCTGGATGATCGGATCGGCCAGAAAGACGCTCTCCTCGATCTCGACGCGGGCGCCTGCGGCGCGGAACTTCCAGAGCTGGGCGTCCGGTAATGTCAGGCTGACGCTGTTTTCATCCGCATCGAGCCGCGGCGATACGCGGGGGTGCAAATGAAAATGGATGGCAAAGCGATCGCCCTCCTTGGTGAGCGCGCGTCCATGCGGCGGACACAACAGTTGATCGACGCCCTCCACAGCGCGGCCGTCTCCGGTCAGCCTGAGCCGCCTTTGGTGCAGCAAGCCGAAGTTATCTTTGTAACCGTCATGAATGGCGCGCAGAAGCTGATCGTTCTGATCTGGTTTGACTTCGCCCCGTACCGATTTTGGGCCGGAAAGCCAATGAACATCGCGCTTTGGATAATGAAAGCGGCGCTTAACGAGGCGCGCTGAGGATATCTCGCCAATCGTAAGCGTCGAGTGGGCGGCGGTCGATCGGGAGGCGAGGCCCCATTCTGATGTGTCGTCTCTGGGAGCTCCGCAATTCACGATGATGGGTTCGATACCGGATGTCATTTCGAAGGCGAGCGCTCCGGCATGGGTCTGGCAACTTGCAGCCCCGGCGGGCGGCGGAGCGATATCGGCAATAATCACGCTATTACCCCGCTCCATTCGGCAATAACCGGAGTCGGGCGCGTAAAGGCGGGGCATCTCCTCATCGTCGGAATACGCCAGGACGGCTGCCGTGAGGTCGGACCTGGTCGCCCCCATGCCGTTGAAGCGGGCAAGCGATCCATCGCCGAGCCGAAGAAAGCGGATCATACCCATCATTCGTCCGATCGCGCTGTTCAATGCCTCAGGCGTTTCCTGACCGCGCGCCAGGAAACATTGTTTGAGGGGAAGAAACTCCAGAAGCAATTCGACAAGAGCGTTGGGATTGCGCGAAACATGGCCTCCATCGGGGAGGATTTGTCGCTCGATCTCGGCGCAAAAATTCTGAAGATACGCGTTTATATAACTTTGGTGTTCCGCGATGCATAGCCCTGCAAGAAGAAGGGCCGTCAGTGCGCGCAGCCGCGCCGCCATTATGCCCGGCTCGTTGTGACTGAGCGTTAGATAATGCAACTCGTTGCTGAGCGCCCGCATCATGCTCTCGTAAAATTCCGCGTCGGCTGCCTCCAGCAGGAACCCGGCATGAGACAAAAGCGACGTTACGCGCCGTGCGACGATATCAGTGTCCCAGGCGATCGGCGGCGCTGATCCTGCGTGTGCGATCCACCCAGCCACAAGTGAGCGCGCCTTCTCGCGCGCGATTTCATCGCCGGCGGCCTCCAGATTGTGCAGCCAGCCAAGACCGTATAGCTCTTTCTGCCAAAGAGGACTTGGCGGGTGCGTCAGGAAGGGCGACTCCGAGCCGGTGAGCGCAACCGTCCCGGCCAGACCGAAATATCCGTCATACAGCTCGCTTGCGAAGCTGGGGTCGGCAGTACGCAGGTCTTGCGGTATCAAGAGAAGCTGATGCGCGATCGGCGCGCCCAAAAGCGCCCGGCTGACTGGGGAGGTCAAAACGGATTTAAACGCGTGGCGCCCGATTGCTCCGACTGTCGCCAGCGTATCCCGCGTTTGGCTGCCAATCATATTCGCCACCATGACCCGCTCCCAAATTGATACACGCTGTCCTGACGCGGCCGAGTTGTTGTTTTAGAGAGCCAGAATCCAACACACATTCCGCGAAAGGGGCAACTTTCCAATTATGAATACGATGGATGAGATTTCTTCGGTTTCATGCAACGACTCAGCCTTTAGCGTCACAGTATGCGCTTACGGAACAGGAGCCTTCAAGAAAGATACGCCTTCATTCGTTTGATTTATCCCCGTTATCCGGAACGGCGCTAAGGTCCAAAGCCGGAAAATCTCTTCAAAACCTGTCAAAAATCCATTTTCGAAGTTCGCTATGAGTATTGCGAGTCAAAGCATATCGACAACATTGACTGGAGGAAAAGGCGGTCTGCACTGCGCCTTATACGTGACATCTGATGTTTCGCATACAAAACAAGCTCTAGTTACACTACAGCTGCACACCTCCTAATGCGAGTTCACCCGGACAAGCACAACAATTAAGTTGTATAATTAATACAGTTTGCAAAAATATGTAAAATTTTGCGAAAATCTGGGTATAGAGCCGCGCCATGATGTTGCCTTATAATACCATTTAGCTCTAAAAAAAGACAGGTTTGTGCCAAAATTAAAATTTCGCATGTGCACAAAGTATGTAAACCTAATGTAATTGGTCAACAATTACTGTTGCTTTTCACATATATGGATATATTAAATTGTGAATTTTGTTAACTAAGTTTGATGAATTTATGGTTCATACGGTTTAAAGTCTTTTTTCGCGGTGCACAATCCCTTGCATAAAAGCGCTTGGCCGGTATACTATCCACCGGATCTAACCATTAATGAATAATTTGTCGTTACGAATTTTTTGCTTCGCTGCAATGCGGAGTCTTTGATGAGTATGAGCCATAGTCAAATCAGACTATCGTATCTAGGCGTGCATACGCATTCCGTTTCCGGGAGTTGTTCATACTCTGCAACTCATCCGCTAGCACTTCAGCAATATATCGTTCTGATAGAGCCGCGCCGGTTTGTTCGCGAATGTTTAGCAAATGGTATTGAACAAGCGACTGGTGCGATGGTTATCCCTTTTGCTTCGACCCAAAAATGGCTTGAGGCAAGCTATGAAACGAAAGCGGATATCATCTTGTTGAGCGGATTGGATGGGCCGAGCCAAAGCGAAATGCGAAAACGTGCTCTGCGTGTGTCGCAAGCAAATAAACGGGCTGCACTTGTAATTCTTACGGACGATGCAGAGTTGAGTGACTTAAGTAGCACGCCTGATTCTGACGTTGCCGGCTTTATTCAAACAGATATGTCTCTCGATCTTCTGGAGCAGGCCCTCCGTCTGATAAGAAAAGATGCAGCTTTACCTCACTCCGTAGCCGAGCGCTCTACTCGTATAGGCAATCGGTCGCCAGGAATCGAAGGACTTCTAACGACCCGCCAGGCGCAGGTCGTAGAAGCGATTACTCAAGGTAAGCCTAACAAAACGATTGCCTATGAATTGCAATTACAAGAATGCACTGTGAAGGTGCACATAAGGAATATCATGAAAAAACTTAACGCGAGAAATCCGACTGAGGTCGCTTACATCGTTTCTAATTACGAGAATAAAAATATCAATTGAACGTATACGGCATTTTAAGCGTCTCAAAAAAGATAACGTGCGCTCTCCAAACCTGCGAGCCTGACGGGGACACAAAATGGTTTCGGTTTCTGAGTTTGTTACCAGACGCATTTCGGAAAATCGTAATGAATCGATGGTTAAACACCATCCACATGTGCTCGGAGACTGCGGCCTCGCCAGATCCGGACAACTAGATCTTGAAGTCCATAGTGACCGCAGCCTTGCAAAAGGCCAGAACAATAGCGCGCTTTTTCAATCTCATACAGGCGACCTGATCGAAGGAGCTGCGCCGGTCGGTGGACGGCTCAAGCGAATATTCGACATTTTAATAGCTACGACCACGCTTCTACTCATGGCGCCGATATTTTTAACAATTGCATTATTGATTGTCCTGACTATGGGGCGGCCGGTTTTCTTTGTTCAAAAACGCGTCGGCTTCAACCGCAAGTCCTTTGGCTGCCTCAAATTCCGGACGATGGTGACGAATGCGAATGAGCGTTTGGCCGCTCATCTCCTCAACTGTCCGCAAGCGGCTCGGGATTGGGCGGAAAATCAGAAGCTCGCTCATGATCCTCGGGTCACCCCGCTTGGCCAGATCCTGCGCAAATCGAGCCTCGACGAGCTCCCCCAGCTTATTAATATCATTCGCGGAGACATGAGCTGCGTCGGGCCCCGCCCTGTTCTCGAAGAGGAACTCAGCCGTTACGGTTTGAATGCGCGCGAATATATAAGGGCAAGGCCAGGTTTAACTGGGATGTGGCAAGTGAACGGGCGGAATTCGACAACTTACGCGCACAGGGTCAAATATGACCGTTATTATGTCATGCGTTGGTCATTCTTGCTGGATCTAGGCATATTGGTCCGTACGATTCCGGCGGTTATGAAATTCGACGAAACTTCGTAACCGGGCTCAAGCGAAAAGTGTATGTGCACGCTATGAAGTCGTGCGAACGGATTTCATCAGAATATTGATCGACTCGGGCCGAGCGGCAGACCAGTAATAATTTAAAGCGATAAGGCATAAGGAATGGTTCAGAAGATTTTTCCCGTTATTCTCTGCGGGGGGTCCGGCACAAGGCTTTGGCCGCTATCTCGTTCGATGTATCCGAAACAGTTCATCGCTTCTCTCAGCGGCCAGGACGAAAGCTTGCTCTCCTCAACGATCAGGCGGCTCGCGCCCGAAGCCGGCTTCGAGGCGCCGACCTTTCTATGCAATAATGACTACCGGTTTCTGCTGCGCGACGAGATCGACCGCGCTGGCATTCAGCCGCGTGAAATTCTGCTGGAGCAGACCGCGCGCAATACAGCGCCTGCTATCGCGGCAGCTGCGCTTTCCATTACTGACGAAGCGACGGACGCGATCCTCGTCATCATGCCCTCCGATCATGCCATGAAAGACCCCGCGGCCTTTGCAGCGGCAGTCCGCAAGGCTGCCGACTCCGCTGCGGAGGGGCATTTCGCGTTGTTCGGCATCGCGCCGACCTCCGCGCACACTGGCTACGGCTATATTCGAAAAGGGGCTGCCCTGGAAAATGGCGGTGGCTTTGGCTTCCACGTCTCCGCTTTTGTCGAAAAGCCTGACTCCGAAACGGCCGAGCGATATCTGAGCGATGGGGGCTATTTCTGGAATAGCGGTATTTTTGTTCTGCAAGCGAAGGCTTTTCTCGAAGAAATGACCCGTCTGCAGCCGGAGATTGTGCAGCATGCGCGGGCTTCCCTCTCTGCCTCCGAGCACGATCTTGGTTTCCGAAGGCTCGAACAGGCGGCTTATGCGCGATGCCCGACGATTTCTATCGACTATGCCGTTATGGAGAAAACGGAAAAAGCCGTCATGCTGCCGCTCACCGCAGGTTGGAGCGACGTTGGCTCTTGGAGTTCGCTTTGGGAGCTTTCGCCGCATGACCAAGCGGGTAATGCCGTGCGTGGCGATGCGATGCTGCTGGATACGCGTAACACCTACATTCATTCGGAAAACGCGCTTGTTACCGCGCTCGGCGTGGAGGATCTGATCATTGTCCACACGCCTGACGCCACGCTTGTCGCTAAGCAGGATCGCACTCAGGATGTAGGCAAACTCGTTGCCCAGCTCAAGCTTTCGAACCGGCGCGAACAGGAGCAACACCTTCGCAACCACCGTCCATGGGGCTACTTCGAGACGCTCAGTATTGGCGGCCGCTTCCAGGTCAAGCTGCTCCACGTCAAACCTGGCGCTCAGCTCTCACTTCAGATGCATCATCATCGCTCCGAACATTGGGTCGTGGTGACCGGCACCGCTCTAGTCACCCGGGATGGCGAAGAGAGACTTCTGTGCGAAAACGAGTCCGTTTATATTTCTGCAACACAATGGCACCAGCTTGAAAATCCAGGGAAAGTGCCGTTACAGCTCATCGAGGTTCAGATCGGCAGCTATCTGGGCGAGGATGATATCCTGCGTAAGCATGATATCTATCAACGTGCAGCGCACGAAACAAAATGATTTTGGGTCCGCGTTTTCTGCCTTCACTCAGATGTCAGGTGGCGAAAAAACTGCTTAACTCAGCCGCTATCCAACCGGGGCGCCGAGACTGCGGGTTTTCCGCATCACGCTCCAAATTTAAGGGGACCATGGCGAAGCGCTCATGATTCCATCGGTCGAGGGTTTGCTGGTCGCCGCTCTGCTCCTGCTGATAGGCTTCGCTATGGGCGCGCCGCTGATCGTTGGCTTGCTCGCCTCCCTGCCGTTCGGTGCGACCGCTTTCGCAACTTTGACGGCTCTTGGCGGTTCTTCGCCGCTGATCTACACCTTGTTTTCGATTGCCGTTATCCTTGCTGTTTTTACGCGTAAGGATGCGATGCGCCGCTTGGGAATGGTTTTCGCCAAATATCCTGTCGCCTGGCTTGTTCTTGCTTTGATTGTCTACACGATTGTCAGCGCTCTTCTGTTTCCGCGCTTCTTTGCTGGTCGCACGACCGCTTTCGTGCCTATCGAGGGTCTCGTCACGGAACTGCCCCTAGGCCCCACCTCCGGAAACATCACTCAAACAGCCTATTTCACGCTCGGTGCTTTTGTGTTCATAGCCATAAGCATGACGGTGTTGGACCCTGATAAGCTGAAAAGCGTCACGCGCGGATTGTTCGCCTTCGCGGCAGCGAACGCATTGCTGGGCGGACTGGATCTGGCCGGAAAACTGGCCGGGGCAGGGGACATATTGCTCCCCATCCGTACGGCGAGCTACTCGCTTCTAACCGATGTCGCACAAGCCGGTTTCTGGCGGATCGCGGGCGGTTTTTCCGAGGCCTCAGCCTTTGCGGCGATGAGCCTGTCGTGCCTGGCTTTCTGCTATGCGTACTGGCGCGTTAACGCATCCAACCTCGCATTCGCGCTGATGGTCGCACTTTTGTTGCTTGTGCTGCTTTCGACTTCGACAACGGGCTATGCAGGTCTTGCGCTGCTATCTCTTGCGCCCATAGCGTCACTTATGAAGGCTATCGTCCGCAACCGTTTCCAGCGCGACGATCTAGCGCTGACAGCGCTAGGTATACTGATCGTAGCAGCGCTCGGGCTTGTATATATCAATAATCAACATGTTTTCGATCCTATTGTTCAACTGGTGCAGGAAACGATCCTCGACAAGCCGCAATCAAGCTCAGGACAGGAGCGGAGCTATTGGAATGAAAAAAGCCTCCAATCGTTTCTTGATACGAGCGGACTTGGCGTTGGTATGGGGAGTTCCAGATCGTCGAGCTGGATCGTCTCAGTGATCGCCCAGCTAGGCATTTTGGGAACGATCATTATGTTGGCTCTGTTCGGCGTCATCGTCCGGGGAATGAGCGGAATTAGGCCCACGCGGGATAAGCGTGAAGTTTTCGCGTTAGCAGCAGGCGCGCGCGCATCTGCCATCGCGCTCATTGTTGCAGGCTGCATCTCCGGTGCTCATGCCGACCCTGGTGTGCTTTTTTTTATTGCGCTTTCCACGGTTGTCGCTGCCAGAGCACTATGTCAGGAGCCTATATCCTCTATCGGGGAACGCCGGCTTCAGATCATGAACGCAAAAGGCTTGAGTTAGGCCGTGTCGGTAGGGAAAGAGGCGCGCTGTCTTGAAATTGAGTCGCCATTCAAGCCGTACCTCCCGTCCAAACGCCATATTCGGCAAGCGGACTTAAGCGAAATCCACAAAAGTGGAAACCGCATTTGGGAAAATATTGCGTTCAAACGAAGAGACAATACTCCGTTCCGATTTCATCAGAACGGATCTGGCTATAAAGTTCTACCAAGCCACCAGTGACGCGATAAAGGCGAGGTCATATGAAATGGCTCAAGCAAGAGCTCGGTCTTGAAGCCGCGGATTTCAAACTTTCACCATGTTTGCCGGATTGTATGATATATAGTGCGTGGTATAAATCTCATATTATTTAAATTACCTGTATAAATAAACGTGTTATTCATCGATGCACTCCAGATAGTATGACCATTTATATAATGATTCCAGTGCGATGAGAAGCGTCTGGCCCATTGTTTGGGGAACTATGTCGTGGGTGACATCCAAGCCGTGCTACTGAGCAATAATTCTTTGTTGTGAATTAAAATAAAAATTAAGCTATAACGTATGTGATCCGCGGCGAGTTATTACGGATCACGGGTTGCAATAAACGGATATGCGTTGATCGCTATAACCATAAATAGCAGGCAGACGTATGGGGGGGAGCCTGGGCCGCTTCTTAAAGAAGAGGGCAAAGGTTCTTTAGGCAAAAAATAGCGGTCTTTCAGTTCCGCTGCTCGCTGGAGTGAGCCTATGTCAGAAGACAATGACGGCACGCGCGAAAAAGTTGAAGATCCCTTCGCGGCTGAGCGCCAAAGTCTTTCAAACCGTCTTTCCAAAGTATCCAATGAGATGATTTTGCAGCTCCCCTCCGTGCTTGCCCCCGAAACACGTCCGGACGAACTCGACCTTTCTGGCCGGATGGAAAAGCCAGCGGGGCAGATGCTGATTGGAGCGCGCGTTCCCTCACCGGTTGTATCGGGCACCAATATTGAAGACGCTCTCAAGACGAAACGGTTGTTTTCGAGCAGCGGACCCGAACGTGTACGCGTTTTGAGCGGAGGAACAGCTATCGCGGTCATATGCATTGCCGCGGCCGGTCTCACATCTGGCGTTGCTGTCATGATCGACAAGAATGCGGCTTCGGATGCTTCCGGCCAATTGCGGACGGCTATGGATACGGACGCGACTAAAGCGGACTCTGCGAACGGACAGGCAAAACAGGAAAACCTTACTACCCCGGTCGCATCCGTCGCCCGTCTGGAAGACCAACTGATGGCCGATCCGAAACAAGTCGCCGTAATACGGCTTGCTCAGAAGGCAAACGGAAGTTTGTCGATCGAGGATGTTTCTGGCGAATCTGGCCGTCCGATTCCACTGCGGATTTCAGTGGCACCGGATGAGCAGCGTGAATATGCGTTCGTGATGCTTCGTGGTTTGCCTTACGGGTTCGAATTATCTGCGGGCTTCAGACTGAAGGAGTCCTGGGCGGTCTCCCTCAAGGACCTCACAGATCTGACATTGGAAGCGCCGGAGGGTTACGCCGGGCGTCTTGAGTTGGAAGCGTTGCTCGTTAAAGGACGCAACACGCCTGTGGAAGCGCGTGTTATGACGCTCAACATCGGAAACACTGCCAAGCTGCCGGAACAGATAACCGAAACTGTAGCAACTCCAGAAGTCCAAGTTCCCTCGATCGTACCCCAGATCGTAGCCACGGTTCCTTCTACTCAGATTGATACGGATCGGTCAGGTCTGGGAGAGCCGCCTGTTTCGGAGTCCGCACCGCCTAAACTGCTCATTGCTGCCGAAGAAGAGTCGGCTATGCTGGAACGGGGGCTACAATTGCTGGGCAATGGCGACGTGGCCAGTGCCAGACTGATACTGGAACATATCGCCAAAAAGGGGAGCGGCAAAGGCGCGCTTGCGCTCGCGCAGACTTACGATCCAGTTTTCTTCCGCTCGATCAACACGGTGGGAGGGCTTCAACCCGACAGCGAACAAGCGAGGAAATGGTACTCTGTGGCTCTGCAACTCGGTCAGGAGGGAGCCAGAGAGAGGCTAACGATCCTGTCGAGGCAATAGGCCTTTTGAGTATGAAGCGGCTAAGATCAGGTAGACATGATTGGGCTCTACCGAGCGCTTTGAGCAAGTTCCGAAAGGGTGCGGGGTGAGCGCTCTGATTCCTAATCAGATCAGGAATTAGAAGCTGAACCGAGCTATCTTGCCGGAAACAGCGGTGGAAAATTTTAGTCTCCAGCAATTCAAGCAAGCTTGGCATCCATTTCCGATAACCATCGGTGAAGGTTATAAGCTCCTTTTTTCCCGTATGCCCGCAGATGACCGTAGTGTTCTGCCGATAGGTCGCGCTGCTCCCAAGCTTCAAGCCCGTCTACCCAGCTTTTGGGTCTCGTTTGCGCCCACGCTCACATGCGCCATGCAGCTCTCCCATCACATCGCCGGGCTGGCTTGCCGCTTAGAGCAGACCGAAATCGGAATTGCGGCGAGTGACGCCCTCTCCAGGCGATCACGCGGCCAAGCGACGCCGGGCCATCATGATCTCGTCGAGTAACACGCCGTCCATGAGCACCGAGTCCCGCTTGATGCCTTCCTGGACGAAGTCCAGCTTGCGATAGAGGGCCTGGGCGCGCGGGTTGTTCGCATAGACGGTGAGTTCGATGCGCGTTAAGCCGAAAGTGTCGGCGGCTGCGAGCGCAGACTGCATAAGACGAGTGCCCCAGCCCTTATCGCGCCATTTCGGCAAAAGCCCCATCGCCACGATGCCAGCGTGGGCCCGCACTGGACGCGGCGGCGGGAGGATGTTGCACCAACCGACGATACGGTCCCCATCAACGAGAACATGATGCGGTGCGCCGTCCCTCACGGCTTGGGCGACTATGGCTGCGGTCTCCGCAATCGGCGGCGTATCGGTCAGGTACAGATAGCGCCGCTCTCGCGCGACGATGCCAACTGCGGCATTGAGGCTCGGGACGTCCTCCTCGCGGATCTGGCGGATCACGGGTGGCATGACGACATCAAACCGGGCATTGGACATCAGCATCGTTCACGTCCTGCTTGGCAGCGCCGAATTCAAGCGACTATCGGTACGCATCACTATCCTGGCTGTTGCAGCCAGAGGCCGGTCAGAAACACGGCCGTGCCGACGCATTGCAATGCCAGATGCCGTTGGATTTGTCGCACAGGACATTTCGGTTGATCGCCCATTTCCATTTCCGAGCGCGCGACGTTCCGGTGGCTTTCTGTGCAGCATCGCCCCAGCTTTTGCGAGCTCTCTTCTC
>CAYVJO010000013.1:12481-16692 GCA_964451735.1 uncultured Hyphomicrobiaceae bacterium
TTTTGATTACTCCAGAGTGCCAATTTCCTTTGACAACTCCGCCAGAATAGCAGATCGGCGCCGCATGAGCTGGCGTGGCTTGTATGGTAACGGTCGCAATGGCAGCAATTAGAGTGCCGGCCACGATGATCGCGCTAGCAGCGAGTCTTGAACGATCCCGGTAAATTGATCGACATGATGTGGCAACTATGCCAGCAATTAGAATCTTGGTCATTGGAAGCTCCTCTGTGTTCCAGCAAATTTGGAAGTACACCCACATACAGTTGGTCGCCGCCAGTCAGCAAAGGGTTCAAATCGCTTTTCGTACCAAGAAGAAGCTTCTCATCAGCCGTTGAAGGGGAGCAAAATATAAGGCGGTTTCGGTGCAAACGTCGCCAGTCGCCCTACTCTGCACATCGGTAATATGCGTGTTGAGAGCAAGCTCACCGGCTCTTGGCCAAACCGCAATAGTCAATGGTCTGATTTTACGCTTGTTTGGACAACGTCCTAGGTCGAGTGTCGGGATACAGGACCTTGCCGTTGTGGCGCATATCGCCTTATAGGATGAATTTGCTCAGATCGGCATTATTCGCCAATTCGCCGATATGCTCGTTGACATAGGCGGCGTCAATGGTGAATTGTGTTTCTCCGCGATCCGAGGCGTTGAAACTGATCTCGTCGAGCACGCGCTCCATCACAGTGGACAGGCGACGCGCGCCGATATTCTCCACGCTGGAATTGACCTGCACCGCGATATCGGCAATCGCGTCAATGGCATCCTCGGTAAAGTGAAGTTCAAGACCCTCGGTTTTCATCAGCGCGATATACTGTTTGATGAGGCTGGTTTGCGGCTCGCGCAGAATCCGGCGGAAGTCCTCCCGCGTAAGCGCATTCAACTCAACCCTGATCGGCAGACGCCCTTGCATCTCCGGCAAGAGGTCCGATGGCTTGGCCACATGAAACGCGCCTGAGGCGATGAACAGCACATGGTCCGTCTTAACGGGGCCATATTTCGTGCCGACCATCGTTCCCTCGATCAGGGGCAGCAGGTCGCGTTGAACGCCTTCCCTGCTGACATCCGCGCCAACGCGGTCGGAGCGCGCACAGATTTTATCGATTTCGTCGATAAACACGATTCCATTATTCTCAAGCGCCTCGACGGCTTCGTGAACGAGCTGGTCATTGTCCAGCAGCTTGTCCGACTCCTCGTTGATCAGAAGTGCGTAGCTGTCCCTCACTGTTGTCTTACGTTTTTTCGTCCGCCCGCCAAGCGCTTTACCCAGCATTTCGTTGAGGTTGATCATGCCGATCTGGCTACCCGGCATTCCGGGGATTTCGAAGCTTGGAAAGCCGCTGCCCGTATCGGCGAGCTCGATTTCGATTTCTTTGTCATCCATATCGCCGGACCGCAGGCGTTTGCGGAAACTTTCTCTCGTCTGAGGTGAGGCGTTTGCCCCGACGAGGGCAGTGATCACGCGCTCTTCAGCTTGCAGATGGGCAGACGCCTGCACCTCTTTACGTTTTGTCTCGCGCACGAGACCAACCGAAATCTCCATCAAATCGCGAATAATCTGATCGACATCGCGGCCGACATATCCGACCTCAGTGAATTTCGTTGCCTCGACCTTAAGGAAAGGCGCGTTGGCGAGTTTGGCGAGACGGCGGGATATCTCAGTCTTGCCCACGCCGGTCGGTCCGATCATAAGGATGTTTTTCGGCAAAACCTCTTCGCGCATTTCGTCTTCGAGCTGCTGACGTCGCCAGCGGTTTCGCAGGGCGATAGCGACAGCGCGCTTGGCGTCGTTCTGGCCAATGATGTAGCGGTCGAGTTCGGAGACGATTTCGCGAGGCGAGAAATTTGTCATGGTCATTCTTGTCTGAGGATTGGCAGCTGACGCGCAAAAGCGGGCGGCGTAAGCTTTGTGAGGATGAAGTGGCGGGCGGAACGCCAGCCGATGCCGAGCAGCAAGAGCGCTGCGCCGAGGATGAGAAGCGTAATGGCAAAGACCGAGCCATCGGCAATGGCGGTGTTGCGTATCAGCACGAACAGCGCGGCGCCGAAATAGAACAGTCCGGCGACCAGCATCGCGCGCCTGTCGATCAAAAGCGCGATAAAAGCCACCGCTGCGATCAGCGCCATGATTGTCAGCGCGTCGGCCACGGTCAGGTTGGACACGCCCTCCCACCAGACGGCCCCTACACCGACGTGCACGATGAGCGGCGCGGCGGTCAGATGCAGCCAGAAGGCATTATCGGCGAGTATGGTGTTGCGATCAGGATCCTTCAGGTCGAAACGCACGGCGAGCAGGAAAACGGCGACGCCCAGGATCAGGAATACCGGAGAGCTGTAATTCCGCGCCTCGCCCGTGCCGTCAATTCCGAACGTCGCAGCTAGGGTATAAGCGATGACCGCGACGATCTGGGCCAGTGTGAAGGGCAGGCGGAATCGGAGATAAAAGATCAGCGAGGCGATGAATGCGCCGATGCCGCTAGCAATTACGCTGGTCTGGACATCTCCTTCTCCGCTTGGGTTTGCCGCAGACGTTATGGCGCCAGCAGAATTGATGAGGAGGCCGATCGCGAAGCCGCTGGCAATACCGAAAGCGACGGATAGAACGATGCTCGGGAGGGTCAGTCGCTTCTGCTTGGCGAAATATTCAGCCAGTGCCCAGGCAGCGGCTGACACGGTGAAAGACCAAAGGCCGCCCGCCAGGATATTCGTGCTGTAGCCAACGCCGAGAATGAGCAATATGACGCCAATGCTGAGGAAGATATCGTGAAAGCCACGCACGAAACGCGCGGACTCAGCATCGTCATCCGCACCTGAATAGGTCCGAGCCGGACCTGCTGCGCGATGGTGTACCAGAAAGGCCGTGAGCCGGTCTGCGTCGTC
Organism: uncultured Hyphomicrobiaceae bacterium; assembly: GCA_964451735.1. GTDB lineage: Bacteria > Pseudomonadota > Alphaproteobacteria > Rhizobiales > Rhodomicrobiaceae > JAHQVI01. Next base: position 15,354 of record CAYVJO010000013.1, read on the forward strand.
TTGCCCGATGACGCCCGCTTCTACCGCAGCGTTCAGCTCATCGCTCGTCGGCATTCAGCGACTCCAAGATCAGATTATTGTTAGTGTAAACGCATATATCAGCTGCGATCGCCATGGCCTTGCGCGCGATGGTTTCGGCATCGAGATCCATGTCGTAAAGAGCGCGGGCCGCAGCCAGCGCATATTGTCCACCCGAGCCGATCCCCATGACGTGGTTGTCTGGTTCGAGCACGTCGCCCGTCCCGGTCAGGACCAGCGTGTTTGATTTGTCCGCAACGATCATCATGGCTTCAAGCCGGCGAAGATAGCGGTCAGTCCGCCAGTCCTTGGCCAAATCGACGCAGGCGCGCATGAGCTGCTCAGGATATTGCTCAAGCTTGGCGTCCAGCCGCTCCAAAAGCGTAAAAGCGTCTGCCGTCGCACCGGCGAAACCGGAAATGACGTTGCCTTTGCCCAGAGTTCTGACCTTGCGGGCGTTAGCCTTGATGGTCGTTTGACCGAAAGAAACCTGTCCGTCGCCTGCGATAACGACTTTACCGCTCTTGCGGACCGCCAGGATCGTCGTTCCATGCCAATAAGGGTAGCGTGATGCGTGTTCCGACATAGCAATCCAGCTTGAGAAGATCTAATAGGATATTGTAAACGGTATATCCGATATCAAGCTTTCTCAGCTAAGGTGCAAGCTCTATCGAACTTTGCGGACATGCATTTGGCGGGTGTCCGCCGGATGGTGTCCATGCGCAAGGCAAAAATCGAACGTCAGACCAAGGAAACGCAGATCGTCGCCGAGATCGATCTGGACGGCACGGGTGCTTTCGACGTTACCACTGGCGTCGGCTTTCTGGATCACATGCTGGAGCAGCTTGCACGTCACTCGCTCATTGATATCGTCCTGCGCGCCAAAGGCGATCTCCACGTCGATCAGCATCACACGGCAGAGGATTGCGGTATCGTGCTTGGCCAGGCGGTGGCGAAGGCGCTGGGCGACAAACGCGGGATCACGCGTTACGCTTCGGTTTACCTGCCGATGGATGAAGCTTTGACGCGCATTGCCCTCGATATTTCCGGACGTCCTTTCCTCATCTGGAAAGTCGCTTTTCCAGCCCAGAAAATCGGCGGCATGGATACCGAACTGTTCCGCGAATGGTTCCAGGCTTTTGCGCAAAATGCTGGCGTAACGCTTCATGTCGAAACGCTACATGGCGAAAACTCGCATCATATCGCTGAAACTTGTTATAAAGGCTTGGCTCGCGCGCTCCGTCAGGCGGTATCGATTGATCCCTCGCAAGCCGACAGGATACCGACGACGAAGGGTACGCTCGGTCATTAGAACATGAAA
>CAYVJO010000014.1:0-16442 GCA_964451735.1 uncultured Hyphomicrobiaceae bacterium
GCTTATGCCATTGGGATGGTCATGAGCCAGCTTGTCCTTTTGACAAGGCGCTGAGCGGCGATCATGTTAGACGCACATATCGTTTCAAGCGCATGGATTGGATGTATAATGCCGCCAAAATTAACTTCGCTTACGGATTTTCAGAGTGTTCGCAACGGTCATGCCGATACACGGGCGGGCGCTGGAGAGCCTGTCTGGGCGGCGGAAATGCCGGCCTGGCGGCTTTCCGACCTTTATCCCTCCCCTGATTCGCCCGAATTTAAGCGGGATATGCAAAAGGCGCTTTCGGAGGCCGAAGCTTTTGCAGCGCGTTATCAGGGCAAGCTCGACCATCTCGCCCATAGCGTCGGCAGTCAGGGCCTTTACACCTGCCTGAAGGAATTTGAAGCCATCCAGGACCGGTTGGGACGGATCGGAGCTTTTGCTTTTCTCAATTATGTCACAAAAGTCGATGATCCCGCTCGTGCGAAGTTTTTTGGCGACGTTCAGGAAAAGCTGACCGGCATCGGCGCCAAACTTTTGTTTCTGGGCTTGGAGATCAACCGGATCGATGACTCAGTGATCGAGCGGCTGATGAATGAGCCCCCGCTCGTGCATTTTCGCCCATGGCTCGTGGAAGTCCGCAAGGAGAAGCCCTATCAGCTCTCCGATGAGCTGGAGCGCCTTTTTCACGAAAAGAGCGTGACCGGTCGGGCTGGATGGAGCCGCCTTTTCAACGAGACCATGGCCTCTTTGCGTTTCGAGGTGGATGGGGAACTGCTGACGCTTGAGCCGGCACTGAACCTCATGCTCCATCCCGATGAGACGAAAAGACGCAAAGCCGCCAGTGCCCTGACTAAGGTTTTTAAAGCGAATCTGCCGCTCTTCACCTTGATCACAAACACGCTGTCGAAAGAGCTTGAGATCTCCAATCGCTGGCGAGGTTTCATGGATGTCGCTGGGTCCCGCCATCTGTCGAACAATGTCGAGCCAGAAGTGGTCGATGCGCTGGTCGCCGCGGCGCGCGCTCACTATCCGCGCATTTCACATCGGTACTACGCTTTGAAAGCGCGCTGGCTCGGAGTGGAGCGCCTAGAATTCTGGGATCGGAACGCGCCGATCTTCGCTGAGCAGGAGCGAGTGATCCCATGGAGCGACGCGCGTGAGACGGTTCTATCGGCATATCGGCGTTTTTCACCGCAAATGGCCGATATCGCCCGCGATTTCTTCGACAAGCAGTGGATCGACGCGCCGGTCAGGTCCGGTAAATCGCCGGGCGCTTTCGCGCACCCGGCCGTGCCGAGCGCTCACCCGTATATCATGTTGAACTATATGGGAAAACCGCGCGACGTGATGACACTTGCGCATGAGCTGGGACACGGCGTCCACCAGGTCCTCTCGAACGGGCAGGGCGCATTGACGCTTGCGGAGACCGCGAGTGTTTTCGGCGAGATGCTCACCTTCCAGTCGATCCTTGCGGGCACAACGGACCGCCGGGAGAAAAAAGCGCTGCTGGCGCAAAAAGCGGAAGACAAGATCAACACGGTCGTCCGGCAAATCGCCTTTTACGAATTCGAACGCCGCCTGCATTCCGAGCGGCTCGACGGCGAGTTGACAGCGGAGCGCATCGGCCGGATCTGGCTCGATGTGCAGAGTGAAAGTCTCGGTCCAGCCGTTCATTTGGGTGAAGGCTATGACGTTTACTGGACCTATGTCCCGCACTTTATCCAGTCCCCGTTCTATGTTTACGCCTATGCTTTTGGCGATTGTCTGGTGAATTCGCTCTATGCGGTTTACGAAAACAGCGCAGGAGGCTTTCAGGAGCGGTATCTCGACATGCTTCGCGCAGGCGGCACCAAGCACCACAAGGAGCTTCTTGCTCCGTTCGGCCTCGATGCAAGCGATCCGGGTTTCTGGGCGATGGGACTGGGCGTCGTCGAACGGATGATCGACGAGCTGGAAAGTTTCGACGAAATGCCCGTTTAGCGCGTCACATCGTCCGTTTTGAGCTCTCAGGCCTGGCGTATGCTGGACTTCCGGCCCCAGCGGCTTATCTCACGAATTGGTATTAATCGAATTGGTTTTTAAATGGCAAATGGCGCTCCCCCTCGCGACGACGAAGCGAACCGCTTTACGAGACGAATGCAACGCTACGCGCAAGTCGGTACGAATGTCGGGGGGGTCGCTGCCGGCATAGCCACGCGCTATGTGCTCGGACTGACACGGGGCAATGAAAAGAACGCCGCCGCCCTCGCTGAAGCGCTGGGCGGTCTCAAAGGGCCGCTGATGAAAGTCGCCCAGCTTCTGTCCACCATACCCGATGCGCTTCCCCCTGAATATGCCGAGGAGCTGGCCAAGCTTCAGGTCGAGGCCCCACCCATGGGCTGGGCTTTCGTCAAGAGACGCATGGCGGCCGAGCTGGGGTCGGATTGGGAGAGCAAATTCGCTGAATTCTCGCGCTTATCGGTGGCATCCGCATCTTTGGGGCAAGTCCACAGAGCCACATCCCTCGACGGGGCTACACTCGCTTGCAAGCTGCAATATCCGGACATGCAGTCGGCCGTAGAAGCCGATGTGAACCAGCTTCGCATGATCCTGGCGGTGCAAAGGCGCTTTGAGCCCAATATCGACACGTCCGAAATTCCCGATGAGATTGGCGCGCGCCTTCGGGAGGAGCTCGATTATGAGCTCGAATCGCGCCACATGACCCTTTACGGGCTTATATTCCGTGACGAGCCGAGTATTCGCGTGCCAGGTGTCAGGCCGGAGCTATCGACGCGCCGCCTGTTGACCATGGACTGGCTTGAAGGCGGGCGGTTGCTCTCCTACAAAACGCGGCCGCAGGAGGAACGCAACCAGATCACCCGTGCGCTGTTCCGCGCCTGGTGGTATCCCTTCAGCCACTACGGCGTCATCCACGGCGATCCTCATCTGGGAAACTACACGATTTTCGAGGAGGAAGACCGCGCTGCGGGCGTCAACCTGCTTGATTATGGGTGCGTCCGCACCTTCCGCCCGCCCTTCATACAAGGCGTGATCGATCTTTATAACGGCATTTTGCGGGATGACCGCGATCTCATCGTAAATGCCTACGAGACCTGGGGCTTCCGCGGTCTCTCCAATGATCTGATTGAAGTGCTCAATCTGTGGGCGCGGTTTATCTACGGACCGCTCCTCGATGATCGCGTGCGACGGATCGCGGAGGACGTCTCGCCAAGCCAGTACGGGCGGCGGGAGGCTTTCGCGGTCAAGCAAGGGCTTAAGGAAAAAGGTCCCGTAAAAGTGCCGCGGGAGTTCGTGTTCATGGACCGCGCCGCGATCGGCCTTGGAGCCGTTTTCCTGCACCTGGACGCGGAGCTTAATTTTTACCAGCTCTTCAATGAAACCATCGAAGATTTCGATCTGGAGGAAGTGACGGCGCGGCAGACGAAAGCCTTCGTCGAAACAGGTGTGCCCTTGCCGTAGTGAACCTGCTCGTTTCCCATTAATCAACTCCCTCTTAACGTCATCACGGGGTCACGATCACGCATTACACGCATGATTGGAAGTTTTTGGCGTAGAGGTCGGGATTGTGGGGCGTTCGGTGTTGTGGGTTGCGCGGATATTAGGCGTGGGTTTGCTGAGCGGCGTTCATCTTCTTCTCTTCGTAAGTCTGATTTCCGCTGATATTGGCGGTCTTCTCGCACGCGGTCCGCAAGGCGAGGAGCTGGGAGCGGTGTATAAGGATAGCGCCGAGGGACGTCGAACCAAGGCGTTTGTTGAAATATTGAGCTGGCCTGTGCTGAGGCCCTATGAGTTGCTCCGCGATAGAATCGCTCCAGGAGCGCAACAGCGCTCCATCATCTGGCGTATAGCTGGAGACCTTAGTCTGTATACGAATAGTCTGATCTGGGGCGCGGCTTTATGGACTTTGCTTGAGCTTCTCTTGCGCGTACCATTTCGCCTGCTGCGCAGGAGCTGAGAGCTTGTTCGTGTCCTATCTTTATCGATGGGATCGGAACTGGGCGCTATGTCTCTGTTTCTATCAGTATAGGATTTGTCCGAAGACCGCTGAGCACTTTTCGGCTTAATGCTCTAAGACCAGCGCCTGTTTGACCACATCCATTGTTCCGGATGTTCCCTGATCCATGCCTCAAATTGCGCGTGAAGCTCATAAAGCGCGGCTTCGATGTCGGCCTGCGGGTCTTCGCTCCAGGGAATTTTGATCTCCTGCATCCGCACTTTGAAGTTTGAGGTTTTCCCGACGCGAATGCATCTCCCCGCCCACAAGCGCGCGCCCGCGCGTCGTGCAAGCATGACAGGCACGACATTGGACCCAGCCGGTTTGCCGAAAAAAGGTACCTCCACCCCTTTGCGCTCATAACGGTCGGCAAGGAAGCCGAGCCGTCCGCCCTGGCGCACATAGCTCGCGATCATGCGCGCCGTATCATGGCCGAGCTTGACGCCTTTCATTTTCCCCCGCGCGAACAGACCACCCGGATAGAGCGTTTGCCGCTGGTCGCGCAGATAAAGATCGATATACGGATTGTCTACGAGACGGTAAACGGCGGCAGGCTTTGCGCCCGCATGGGTCAACGGCCACATGGCAAGCTCCCAATTGCCCATATGCAAGGAACAAGCGACCGCTGCGCCAATCTTACCGGCATAGCGGTCGAGAAGCTCGGGATTTTCGATCTCGATACGCTCCGGCTCCTCCAGAATCCTATCCAGAAGCATGGTTTCTGCCATGACCCGTCCGAGATTCTCCCACATGGCGATCGCAATGGCTTCCCGTTCCCCGGGCGTTTTCTCCGGAAACGCGATCGCCAGATTGTCGAGCGCGCGGCGATGCCGGCGGCCGTAAGGGGCAAATAAGCGCCAGCCCTTCGCCATGAATTCGCGCGCCATATCGAGTGGCATGATGCGCACGAGAGCGATGATGGCGCGTAGCAGCACAAATTCGAGAAGATGACGGATCGTAAGAAGCGCTGGCATGGCTGGGCAAACTTGTGGGATTGATGGAAGGAACAGAGCGGATCGGTCGCTTAGAGAATCGGACTTTCAATCAGAATCGGCCATTGCGCCCTATAGTTTTCGTCTCAGCATCGGGATGATCCGACAACCGCTGCGCTCTTATCGGTCCCATGCTCTTTTGTTTCAGCATAGGATTTGCCCGAAAACCGCTTTGCACTTTTCAGTCCAATGCTCTAGTGCCAAGCAAGTGGCGTCGCGTCAAGCGTGATGAGCGAATACGGTGCAGGCATAATGAAGGTTAGCCCGAGGCACGGATGCTTGCGCTGCGCGCTTTGGCCGACATGCCTTGACGCATCGCAGCCCGGCGCAGCGGTCCCGCCAGCGACAGAGCTGCCAGGCCGGCTCCGCGGGCGATCTGAAAGAATGCCAGGTCAGAGATCAGCGTCCTATTTAGAAGATCCGCCCCCAGAGTCCTGATCCAGACATCGGCACGCCGGCTTCGCTCATATGCGGCCAGCACTTCCGGCGAGCCGGGATCTTTTGTTCGCGATACGCAATGGACCAGATCGACGCCATCCCGGATACCGAGATTGAGGCCCTGCGCTCCGATCGGCGGCATGACATGCGCGGCCTCTCCAACGAGCGCCAGGCGTTTTGCTGTGAGCGCTTTGGCGACGCCCGCCGAGAGTGGAAACACTCCGCGCGGCGAGACATCCGTCACGGCGCCGAGAAGGCCTTCGAGCCTTGCCGCGATTTCCTTGGTGAACAGACCAATTTCCAACCCGGTCAAATGCTGCGAGGACTTAAGGCTGTCTACCCAGACGAGGCTTGACATATTTCCCGCCAGGGGCACGACGGTGAAAGGGCCCTTTGCATAATGAAACTCTGTGCACGCGCCATGATGCGGACGGCTATGTCTGAAATTGCAAACAATAGCGGCCTGATCGTACGTCCAGCTCCTCATTTCGATCAACGCGCTTTTGCGGCAGATCGACTCACGTCCGTCCGCACCAACCACAAGCTTGGCGCTAAGAACGCTTCCTTCCGCAAGGGTTACGGTTGCGTGGCTTTCGCAAAAGTCCACCGAAATAGCGCCCTTGCTCGGCAGGAACGCATTGCCAAGACAGTCGCGCAAGACACGCACCAGATCGCGATTTGGGATGTTGTAGCCGAACGCTTCCAAACCGGCTTCCGTAGCTTCGAAAACCGTATCGGGTGCACGAAAAAGCCGACCGGTTCTATCAATCAGACGCAAAGAGCGAAGCGGCGCGGCAAAGGCTTCGAGGCGGCACCATGCGCCAAGTTCCTTGTCCAAAAACTGAATGGAACCATCGAGCAGCGCCGTGGTGCGAAGGTCCGAGCCAGGGAGTGTTCCTGGACCAACGCAGATGGCTTTCAGTCCGGCTTGCCGTAAGCTCAGAGTTGCGGCCAATCCTGCGGGACCAGCGCCAACTACGACGCAGTCATAAACGTGCAAGTTATCCTTGAATTTCATGCAATTTATATATGCAAAGGCCCCATGCGCGAACAAGGCGTTTCGGTAGGGTGGGCCGCTTTGTCCTACTTTGCGGGCTCAGCCACATTTACTGCCCTGGAGTCAGGCGATTTGCATGTAACGTGAGGCTCCCCTCGCGTGTCGCTTGCCAACTTGCAAATACTTCCATTGCAAATACCGGCCTTCGCGACGAGTAATTGTGCGACCGACAGCTTTTTTGAACTCCCGGTTCTTATCGCGACCGCCTTTTCATAAAGTTCCCTTGCCTTGTCGAGATCACCGGAAACGCCAATCACGTTTCTTTCGTTGAGAAATATCGGGTCATAGGTCTTTGCCAGACCAACATATGCGTCATAAAGGCTTCGATTGTCGGCCAAATATTGAAACATCAAGCGGGCTGCGACGATATCTCCACGTTCCAGGAAATCTTTCCCGCGTGCGAGCATTGCCTTGTCATTCGCATTGATCCGCGCTGTCGTGTCGACTGTATCCGCATTGACCTCGCCTTCAGCCTGGCGCGATGAGCCCCATGAAGGAGGGCGCGGGCGTGATGAGCCTGTCGCCACCTTCGCGGACAGAGAACAAGCGCTGAGAAAATCGGACACATCGCTTGCGAGAACGCCATAGGATATGCCATTCGCTTCCTTGTGAATCGAACTGCTAACGCCGCGCACCACACCTTGGGCATCGATAAGGGGCCCGCCGCTATAGCCGGGAACGATTGGCGTCTGATGCTGAATTTGACTGCTGTACCATCGATTTGCCAACACGCGGGACACATATCCCTTCAGTACAGACGGCATGAAAAACGTCGTATCTTCTCCGTGAGCCCAGGTTAATGCGCCCTGCGGGTCTGCGGCGGCCGGAAAACCGATGGCGAAGATATCGGCCGCAAGATCCGGATCGTTAGGCGCAAGCGGCAAAGGTGACCCTGGCAAATCGTCGAGTGCTTCCAGAAGCGCCAGATCCTTCTGCTTTAATGTCGCCACCAGACGCAAGGGAATGCGCCTTACAGCGCCGTTATTGTCGATGAAACCAGCAGAGAAAGCAGTTCCACCATCGATCACATGGTAATTTGTTACGACGATCCTCTGACCGCTTGCGAGAAAGGCGGTGCCGCCTTTAACGGCTCCTTCTACCTCGACCAGCAGACGATAAACTCGACTGGCGGAGTCACGGATAGTTTGACTGGCTTTCTTGCCTGTTTCAGCGTGGAGGGGACGCCCTTGCGAATATACTTTCTCAGGACCCATCGCGCTACAGAGCAATGTAAGTAACAAAAATAAGGCTATTGCGCGGGGATGTTGGGGGTTCAAGCGCTTGCCCATGCTCATTTTTCCAAAAAATGGATTTTTTTTATTTCAAAAAGCAGGACTCGTATTCGCACCATTACGCCTAAACACCGGTGAACATTGCCAATCCGAGTATTAAGCAATGAATCAAACGTCAAAAGATTGATGTTTGCAAGAGAAATCAGTGCATTTGCACTTTTTTCTTTGAATTCATAATACGTAAAATAAATCTGGTGTGTTGCGCTTTTTATGAGACTCGCCTTCAAAGCGGAGCTACATCACGCGTGGCAGTCTTGGACGATCGAGCAGGAGCCGCCGAGCGTGATAAAGCGCTCTGTCCGCAGCCAGCCAGATTTTGCGCTCATCTTCCGCGCGGAGATAATCGAAAACCAGCTTGGAGGTTACGACGCCAATAATAAACAACAGTACCGCGGCTATGGAGGCGCTGATCAGGAATGTCCGAACATCCGTTTGACCTGGACCGCGTTGCATCATTAGCCACCCGATCAAGGCGACCATGGCTGGAAAGGTAGCCAGAAAGCCAGACAGAACGATTTTCCACCATTTTGCCTGTCTACGGATCAGCTTCAGACTATCCTTGAGCCGTGCTATTGCGCCGGTCGTGTGGTTTTCAAGATAGATGCAATGCCCGAAAGGCGCTTTTTCCCGCGCTGCCCAGACTGCTGTGATAGCGTGGCCGTTGCGAAACGAGATGCCGCTATCGACCAGGAGGATTTCGATGTCGCGGCCATCCCTCTGCCTCAGCAAAAAGCGCTGACGATGTACAAGAGGCTGCATGTCGGCGCCTTCCGGCTTTTGACTGGCGGCGTTGGGATCAGGCCAGATTTGAAGGCCCGTGACAATACCGGTCGCGGCCCAAGCGTAAAATTCTCCCATTCCGATCTATTCCGTCATGTCATTAGGTCGTTTAGGAGGGAGGGTGCGACTAAGGCTCTCGTGAATACTGATGTCCCCGTCCCCCGGCGGAGAAATCGCATCCTGTAGACTGTCCAGTTCCCAAGTGCCGGATGATAAGATGTGTAAGCCAATCGCTTGAACATTCATAGGCGTTCGAATCGATACACCACTTGAATATACGTAAAAGCGCACAGAAAAGGGTGAAATGAGGCAAAATGGACGCAGCGTGCTGAAATTGAGGCTTGACGCTCCATGACATGGTAGCTATGTATCGGTTCATCGATTTGGCAGGCAGTAGCGCCACGCACTCTATTTGTGCATTTTTCCTATACGCTGCCAACAAAATTGAAGATTAAGACTGGGTGCATGACCCTCCGGCGTTAAACGGGGTGGTCCTCTCATTTTCGAGCTGGTTGACGGCTTGTGATACAGTTGTAGCTGTAGCACATACTGTCTAACCACTATTCGCTTGGGTATTAGGCGCATGCCGACAATACAACAGCTTATCCGCAAGCCGCGAAAAGCTCCGGTGAAGCGGAATAAAGTTCCAGCTATGCAAGCTTGCCCGCAAAAACGGGGCGTTTGCACGCGCGTATATACAACGACGCCAAAGAAGCCGAACTCTGCGCTTCGAAAGGTTGCGCGCGTGCGGCTGCAAAATGGTTTTGAAGTTACGAGCTACATTCCAGGCGAGGGTCACAATCTTCAGGAGCACTCCGTGGTTCTGATACGAGGTGGCCGTGTGAAGGATCTCCCTGGTGTTCGTTATCATACAATCCGCGGCGTACTAGATACACAGGGCGTTTCAAAGCGCCGTCAACGCAGATCGAAATATGGCGCCAAACGTCCGAAATAGACGATTGACAATATAGAGTGAGCAAAAGCCATGTCACGACGGCATAGGGCAGAAAAGCGCGATGTAATACCGGACCCGAAATATGGGGATGTCGTGCTGGCGAAGTTCATGAATAGTCTGATGTATGAAGGCAAGAAATCCGCAGCAGAGAGCATCGTTTATGGTGCGCTTGAGCGGATAGAAGGCAAGTTGAAGCGCGACCCGGTGCAGATATTTCACGAGGCGCTGGACAATGTGAAGCCCGCGATTGAAGTTCGTTCGCGCCGAGTCGGTGGCGCAACGTATCAGGTTCCGGTGGAAGTTCGCATGGATCGCCGCCAGGCGCTCGCCATACGCTGGCTCATAAATGCTGCACGTGGCCGGAATGAAAACACCATGGAAGAGCGCTTGTCCGGTGAATTACTTGACGCTTCGAACAACCGCGGCTCTGCGGTGAAAAAGCGTGAGGATACGCACCGGATGGCTGAGGCTAATCGAGCCTTTTCGCATTACCGTTGGTAGAGGGTTTGAGAGGATCGCGAGACGATGCCACGCCAGACACCCATTGAGGATTACCGCAATATCGGCATCATGGCTCACATTGATGCTGGCAAGACGACGACGACAGAGCGGATCCTCTTTTACACCGGCAAGAGCCATAAAATCGGCGAGGTGCATGATGGCGCCGCGACGATGGATTGGATGGAGCAGGAACAAGAGCGCGGTATTACGATCACGTCCGCCGCGACGACTGCTTATTGGAAAGACAAGCGTATCAATATTATCGATACGCCCGGCCATGTGGACTTCACGATAGAAGTGGAGCGCTCACTGCGTGTGCTGGATGGTGCCGTCGCATTGCTAGACGCCAATCAGGGGGTGGAGCCGCAAACGGAGACGGTGTGGCGTCAAGGTGACAAATACCGTGTTCCGCGCATGTTTTTCGTTAACAAGATGGACAAGATTGGGGCAGATTTTTACGCCTCCGTCGCTTCGATCCACAAACGCCTCGCAGCCAAGACAGTCGTTCTGCAGCTTCCATATGGCGCTGAAAGCGACTTCAAGGGCGTTATTGATTTGATCCGGATGAAAGCGGTCGTTTGGGAAGAGGAGACTCTTGGGGCGGCTTTCCATGATGAAGATATTCCAGCAGACATGGTTGAGCGCGCAAAGGAATACCGTGATCAAATCGTCGAGGCTGCGGTTGAAGTCGATGAGGCAGCGCTAGAAGCTTATCTCGACGGCAAGGAGCCCGATGAGGCTTCGCTCAAGGCACTTATCCGCAAGGGTACAGTATCAGGTGCATTTTATCCGGTTTTATGCGGGTCAGCCTTTAAAAACAAGGGTGTCCAGCCACTCCTTGATGCAGTCATCGATTATCTACCCTCGCCACTTGATGTTCCACCGATCAAGGGCAACGATTACAAAACAGGTGAAGAGATCGTTCGGAAATCATCTGACACCGAGCCGCTTTCCGTGCTCGCGTTCAAAATTATGGATGACCCTTTCGTCGGTACATTAACATTCTGCCGGGTTTATTCTGGCAAACTCGAGTCTGGCGCGGGTATTTTTAACGCGACGCAGGAAAAGAAGGAGCGTGTTGGCCGCATGCTCCTCATGCACGCGAACAATCGCGAGGACATCAAGGAAGCTTATGCAGGTGACATAGTGGCGCTCGCTGGCCTTAAAGAAGTCCGCACGGGCGACACTCTGTGCGATCCAGCCAAACCAGTTGTCCTGGAACGTATGGAATTTCCTGAGCCGGTGATCGAGATAGCGATTGAGCCGAAATCGAAAGCTGACCAGGAAAAATTGGGCGTCGCACTGTCCAAGCTCGCGGCTGAGGATCCTTCTTTCCGGGTTTCCACGGATACGGAATCCGGACAGACTATACTTAAAGGCATGGGGGAGCTGCATCTCGATATCAAGGTGGATATTCTCAGGCGGCAGTATAAGGTTGACGCGAATATTGGCGCTCCTCAAGTCGCTTACCGTGAAACAATCACTCGTGCAGCCGACATAGATTACACACATAAAAAGCAAACAGGTGGTTCTGGCCAGTTTGCACGTGTAAAACTTGCCATTGAGCCGGGCGAACCAACATCAGGTTTCAATTTCGAAAGTAAGGTCGTCGGTGGCTCTGTGCCGAGAGAATACATACCTGGCGTCGAGAAAGGCTTGAAAAGCGTACTCGACAATGGCGTTATCGCCGGGTTCCCTATTATCGACCTTAAGGTTACTCTTCTTGATGGTGCGTATCATGAAGTCGATTCGAGCGTTCTGGCGTTCGAAATTGCTTCGCGAGCAGCCTTCCGAGAAGGTTTACAGAAAGCAGCTCCTAAGCTTCTTGAGCCCATAATGAAGGTTGAGGTCGTATCTCCTGAGGAATATTTGGGCGGCATTATCGGCGATCTGACAAGCCGGCGCGGGCAGGTGCTTGGACAGGAAATGCGCGGCAACGCGGCCGTTATCAATTCGCTCGTTCCTCTTGCGAATATGTTCGGTTACGTCAACACGCTTCGCTCGATGAGCCAGGTGCGCGCCCAATTCACGATGACCTTCAACAGTTACGCGCAAGTGCCCCAGAACGTTGCCGAAGAAGTGCAAGCGAAGTTCGCTTAGTTTCTGCATTGAAATTTAGAGACGATAAGAGACGGAGAGCCAGATGGCCAAGGCAAAATTTGAACGCTCAAAGCCGCACGTTAACGTTGGAACGATCGGGCATGTCGATCACGGCAAAACGACCCTGACGGCTTCAATCACCAAAGTTTTGTCGGAAACAGGCGGTGCAACCTTCCAGGCGTATGACGCTATCGACAAAGCGCCGGAAGAAAGAGCGCGCGGCATCACGATCTCGACCGCTCATGTTGAGTATGAGACCGAAAACCGTCACTACGCTCATGTAGACTGTCCTGGCCACGCTGACTATGTGAAAAACATGATCACTGGCGCTGCACAAATGGATGGAGCGATTCTTGTCGTTAGTGCGGCCGATGGGCCGATGCCGCAAACACGCGAGCATATTCTGCTTGCCAGGCAGGTTGGGGTACCAGCGCTTGTTGTATTTTTAAACAAAGTGGACATGGTTGACGATCCGGAATTGCTGGAGCTTGTCGAACTAGAAGTCCGCGAACTGCTGTCCTCATACGATTTTCCAGGTGATGACATTCCGATCGTTAAGGGCTCTGCTTTAGCCGCGCTTGAAGGCCGGGATGAAGAGATCGGCAAGAATGCAATCAAGGAGCTTATGAAGGCTGTTGACGATTACATTCCACAGCCCGAGCGCCCGATAGATCAGCCATTCCTAATGCCAATAGAAGATGTTTTCTCGATTTCCGGTCGTGGAACAGTCGTAACGGGCCGCATTGAGCGTGGCATTGTCAAGGTTGGCGAGGAAGTCGAGATCGTCGGTATCAAACCCACGACCAAAACAACGGTAACGGGCGTAGAGATGTTCCGTAAGTTGCTCGATCAGGGGCAAGCCGGTGACAATGTGGGTTGCCTTTTGCGCGGTATTGATCGGGAAGCCGTAGAACGTGGTCAAGTGCTTTGTAAGCCAGGCAGCGTAACGCCGCACACCAATTTCAAAGCTGAGGCATACATTTTAACAAAGGAAGAGGGAGGTCGTCACACACCTTTCTTTACGAACTACCGGCCTCAATTTTATTTTCGAACGACAGACGTGACGGGTGTTGTCAAATTGCCGGAAGGTACTGAAATGGTTATGCCTGGTGATAATATCGCCATGGAGGTAGAACTTATCGTACCGATTGCTATGGAAGAAAAGCTCCGTTTTGCAATTCGTGAAGGCGGCCGAACAGTCGGAGCTGGCGTCGTATCCAGCATCGTGAAATAGTTATCTACAAGACAAGACATGAGAGGCGTCAATAACCTCTCAATCAAGGCGGTAAAATATGCAAGGCCAAAATATCCGCATCCGGCTCAAGGCGTTTGATCATCGAATATTGGACGCTTCGACAAGGGAAATTGTGAATACAGCGAAGCGGACTGGCGCTGAAGTGCGGGGTCCAATACCGCTGCCGACAAGAATCGAGAAATTCACGGTAAACAGGTCTCCACATATCGACAAGAAAAGCAGAGAGCAATTTGAGATGCGTACCCATAAGCGGTTGATAGATATAGTTGACCCTACTCCGCAGACAGTGGACGCACTTATGAAGCTCGACCTCGCTGCGGGCGTCGATGTTGAGATCAAACTTTAAACTTAGTATTGCCGGGGCAGCTCAATGCGGTCAGGTGTGATAGCGCAGAAACTTGGGATGACGCGGCTTTTTACGGATGGCGGCGAACACATACCCGTAACGGTACTCAAAATTGACCAGTGTAAAGTCGTCGCTCACAGGACAAATGACAAGAATGGTTACAATGCGCTCCAGCTCGGGGCAGGTCTTGCGAAGGTTAAAAACGTAACGCGTGCTGAGCGTGGTCACTTTGCTGTCGCGAATGTGGAGCCGGCTCGTAAGCTCGTGGAATTTCGAGTCTCGCCGGACAATATGATCGAAATTGGCGCAGAAATTACCGCGGATCACTTCGTTGAGGGTCAATATGTTGATGTTACCGGCACTACAATAGGTAGAGGCTTTGCGGGGAGCATGAAACGTCACAATTTTGGTGGTTTGCGCGCGTCCCACGGCGTTTCGATCTCGCATCGCAGTCATGGCTCAACAGGGCAGCGTCAGGACCCAGGTAAGGTGTTCAAGGGTAAAAAGATGGCTGGCCACATGGGAGATGTCCGCGTGACCACCCAAAACTTGAAGGTGGTCAAGACCGATAGCGAGCGAGGTCTGGTCATGGTTCGCGGATCGGTGCCGGGGTCTAAGGGTGGCTGGGTTCTTCTGCGCGATGCAGTAAAGTCGGTTATTCCTGACAGCGCGCCCATTCCCGGGGGGGGGCGTGGGAAAAACGCAAAACGGGAAGGCGGGGAAGCCTAGCGATGGAATTTCATGTAATCACGCTGGATGCTGAGAAAGCCGGAACAGTGGATTTGCCAGATGACGTTTTTGGGTTAGAGCCGCGCGCTGATATCTTGCAGCGCATGGTTCGCTACCAACTTCTAAAGCGGCAATCGGGTACTCATCATGCCAAAGACCGTTCTCTGATTTCCGGTACACGTGCAAAGATGTATAAACAAAAAGGCACGGGCCGAGCTCGGCACGGCAATAAGCTTGCCCCACAATTTCGTGGAGGCGGTAAGGCTTTTGGTCCGGTACCTCGGAGTCACGCGATTGATTTGCCTAAGAAAATCAGAGCTCTTGCTCTTAAACACGCTTTATCATCGAAGGCAAAATCTAATCATCTTATTATACTTGATGAGTTGGCACTGTCGGAGGCAAAAACCAAAACTTTGCGAGAAAAGTTTCAAGTTTTAGGGCTTGAATCCGCTTTGATTATTGGTGGGAAAGATATTAATGCTAATTTTTATTTAGCTGCGCGCAACATTCCTCGTATTGATGTTTTAGCTACTGCTGGTCTTAACGTTTACGACATATTGCGTAGGCGTAAACTTGTACTCACTAGAGCGGCGCTCGAAGACATTAAGGAGCGGTTCAAATGAATGAAGCCGATCTTTACGACATCATCCTAGCGCCAGTGATTACAGAAAAGGCGACGATCGCATCCGAGTATAACCAGGTGATCTTTAAAGTCCGTAGAGATGCGACCAAGCCGCAAATTCAGGAGGCTGTGGAACGCCTTTTCAGCGTGAAGGTTAAAGCTGTTAATACCTTAAACAGGCTTGGCAAGCGTAAAAAGTTTCGCGGCATACCAGGGCGTCAGAAAGCGATTAAGAAAGCGGTTGTGACGCTTGAAGCGGGTCACTCAATCGACGTTACTACAGGGCTCTGATAGGCGGAAACTGTGCAATGGCTTTAAAAACCTACAATCCGACTTCGCCTGGTAGACGACAGCTTGTTTTGGTGGATCGTTCAGAGCTTTGGAAGGGTAAGCCAGTCAAGTCCCTTACCGAAGGGCTGTCTGAGAAAGCAGGCCGAAATAATCATGGGCGAATTACAGCCCGACGCCGTGGGGGCGGGCATAAGAAAAGCTATAGATTAATAGATTTCAAGCGCGGAAAAAGAGATGTTTCAGCGACGGTTGAACGCCTTGAATATGATCCAAACCGCACCGCCTTCATTGCCCTAATCCGCTATGATGACGGTGAATTGGCGTATATTTTAGCACCGCAAAGACTTGTTGCCGGAGACAAAGTCCTTTCCGGCGAGAAAGTGGATGTAAAGCCTGGAAACGCAATGCCTCTTTCCCAAATGCCAATCGGTTCAATCGTTCATAATATCGAGATGAAGCCGGGACGTGGAGGGCAACTCGCGCGAGCTGCAGGATGTTATGCGCAACTTGCAGGTCGAGATGCCGGCTATGCGATACTGAAATTAAGTTCTGGCGAGACTCGTATGGTGCGTGCCGAATGCATGGCCACTGTCGGAGCCGTTTCCAACCCGATCAATGCGAATACAAGCATTGGCAAAGCGGGTCGAAAAAGATGGATGGGTAAGAGGCCTTCCGTTCGCGGTGTAGCGATGAATCCGATAGATCATCCTCATGGTGGTGGCGAGGGCAGAACGTCGGGCGGCCGTCATCCGGTGACGCCATGGGGTAAAGGCACAAAAGGTACGAGAACCCGTTCGAATTCCGTAACGGACAAATATGTTGTTCGCAGTCGGCATGCGAGGAAAAAGTAGGAGAAGACGGTGGCACGATCGGTCTGGAAAGGCCCTTTTGTAGACGGCTTTCTGCTAAAGAAAGCAGAGAAATCGCGTGAATCGCGCTCCAATGCGATTATTAAGATTTGGAGCAGGCGATCGACGATTCTGCCGCAGTTCGTTGGGCTTACGTTCGGGGTTTACAACGGACAGAAACATGTCCCTGTTCTCGTCAGCGAAGATATGGTCGGACATAAATTTGGCGAGTTTTCTCCTACCCGTACCTATTATGG
>CAYVJO010000015.1:0-566 GCA_964451735.1 uncultured Hyphomicrobiaceae bacterium
ATATTCTCTTCATAATAAGCGAGGAAAAACTCCGTCATGACCTCAACTTCGCCCGCATCCGGCTCACGCCCATGCGATGCCATTGCGACGCGGATCATAGCCCTGGCGCCGTAGGCGACTGCTGGCGCGATGATGCTGCTGTCTACGGGAGCCAGCCCTTGAAGGCCAAGCGCATGGTTCGTTGCGGCGACCAGATCGGGCGCGGTGTCGATCATTGTGCCGTCAAGGTCGAAAATCACTGTCAGCTTATTCATGCAGGTCCTACGCTCTAAGGCATCGATCCAAACGGATGCCACTGCCGAGGCTTGGCAAAATTGACGTAAAAACGGATAGATAGCGCATTAGAAAACAAGCCCCGTGACTCTGATATCCCGCGAGTGGCAGCTTATCAGATGTAAAAAATCTACTGCTGCACCCATATGCAAGGCTTCGATTGCGTGCGCGCCTTTGGTGGATCATCATTGGGCGCATGACGCTAAAGTCAAGATGCGGTTTTCGAAAGCTCCAGGCGCGCATATTTGAGTGATGGTCTGACTGGAGAGCCGCGAATACAAGCCCGATAATTC
>CAYVJO010000015.1:576-4636 GCA_964451735.1 uncultured Hyphomicrobiaceae bacterium
CGCCGTTACAAGCCCCAAATCGATGAGGAGTCATCCATGGACCACAAAGTTGAAACGCTTATTCGGCAGCAATGTTATGTCGATGGCGCTTGGATAGGCGACGGCAAGGACCCGGTTTTCAACCCTGCGACCGGCGGGGAGATCGGCCGCGTCCCCGATGTCGGTGCGGAGGGCGCTAAAGCTGCAATCGAGGCTGCGCATCGCGCCTTCGGTCCGTGGCGCGATTTGCTGGCAAAAGAGCGCGCCGCCTTGTTGCGCCGATGGTTCGAACTGATCATCGAGAATACCGAACCGCTAGCCCGGCTGATGACGGCAGAACAGGGCAAACCCCTCGCTGAGGCGCGGGGCGAGGTGGCTTACGGAGCGTCTTTCGTGGAGTTCTTCGCCGAGCAGGCCAAGCGGATTTATGGCGAAGTTATTCCAACCCATCGCGCCAATGGCCGCATCGTCGTTATCAAGCAGCCTGTCGGTGTTGTCGCGGCAATCACGCCCTGGAATTTTCCACTCGCGATGATCACACGCAAGGTTTCGCCTGCTTTGGCCGCCGGCTGTACGACGGTCGTCAAGCCTGCCGAGGACACGCCATTCTCCGCACTCGCACTAGCCGAGCTTGCACACCGCGCCGGCATTCCAAAGGGCGTTTTCAACGTCGTAACCGGCGATGCGCCCTCCATCGGGCGGGAGTTTACGGAAAATCCTACCGTCCGGATGGTGGGGTTCACTGGCTCGACCGAAGTCGGCAAACTGCTTATGCGTCAGGCGGCGAGCACCGTGAAGAAAATTGCGCTCGAACTTGGCGGCAATGCGCCTTTCATCGTGTTCGACGACGCCGATCTCGATAAGGCTGTAGCGGATGCGATGGCATCCAAATTCCGCAATATGGGGCAGACTTGCGTTTGCGCGAACCGCATCCTCGTCCAGGACGGCTTATACGACGCTTTCGCGGAGAGGCTGACGGCGAAGGTGAAGGAGCTTAACGTCGGCCCTGGCGATGAAGCGGGCGTGGTCCAAGGTCCGCTCATCAACCGCGCCGCGATCGAGAAAGTGGAGGCGCATGTCCGGGATGCGGTCTCCAAGGGCGCGCAAATCCTTACAGGAGGCAAGCCGCACCAGCTCGGAGGCACGTTCTATGAGCCGACGGTTATCTCGGGCGCAACGACCGAAATGCTGTGCGCCAAGGAGGAAACCTTCGGACCTGTCGCACCGCTCTACCGGTTTACAAACGAGGATGAAGCCGTTCGAATCGCCAACGATACGCCTTATGGGCTGGCCGCCTATTTCCACGCGCGAGATATCGGCCGCGTCTGGCGCGTTGCGGAGCGTCTCGATTTTGGCATGATCGGCATCAATGAAGGCCTCATCTCCTCGGAATTGGCGCCTTTCGGAGGCGTTAAGGAGTCCGGTCTTGGACGCGAAGGCTCCCATCACGGGATCGAAGAATTTGTCGAGATCAAATATATGTTCATGGGAGGGCTATAAAGCGCGTTCTGAAAAGTAGGCCTCGGTTTTTAGTCAAACGCGCGCAAATAGAAGCTGCGTTCTGAAAAGTGGGTCCTACTTTTCTGGCAAAACGGGCGCTTCGAACAATAAGGAACGCCGCTCCGCTTGAGGCGGAACGGAAAACTCCAGGCTGATCGGGTGAGAGGATGCTGAAAATGAGCGCTGATTTTTACAAGTCGATGGCGGCTGAACGCGCCGCCGAGCTTGTGATGCCAGGCATGAAGCTGGGCCTGGGGACCGGATCGACCGCTGCGAAGTTCGTCGAGCTTCTGGGCCGGAAGGTCCATGAGGGGCTGGACGTGCTCTGTGTTCCAACCTCGGAGGACACGCGCATACTTGCGGAGCGCGCCGGTCTGGCTTTGACGACGCTCGATGAACATACCGAACTCGACCTGACAGTGGACGGAGCCGATGAGATCGATGCATCGCTTCGGCTGATCAAAGGCGGCGGCGGCGCGCTCCTTCGCGAGAAGATCGTCGCTATGGCTTCCGATCGCATGGTCGTAATCGCGGACCATTCCAAGCGTATCACGACGCTCGGCAGATTCCCCTTGCCAGTCGAAATCGTGCGTTTCGGTGCTAAGGCAACCATCAGGATGATCGAAGATGCGGCTTATGATACGGGCTGTGAGGGCGAGATTGCCCTGCGGCGCCTGAATGGCGAATATTTCATCAGCGATAGCGGGAATTTTATCGCGGATTGCCATTTCGGCGAAATTTCCGACCCGGAATCCTTGAGCGACGTTCTGGAGATGATACCCGGCGTCGTCGAGCACGGTCTGTTTATCGGGGTCGCCGATCAGGCCATTATCGCAGGACCTACGGGCCTTCAGATTCTTGAGGCCGAATATGATTAGCCTTTTCCTGTGACCACGAAAGCTGGTTATTTCAACTGAAGAGCAAGCATTTTCACGCTCAAAAGGTTAATCCAAGAGGGAGATTTATTCATGGGGCATCCTTATTTCGCGCGGCTAGCCGGCGCTATCTTCTGGGTTCTTCTTGCTAGTACCGCCTATGCTCAAGAGACGGACAAAGTCGCCGCTGAAAAACTCCAAGCGGCGCACGATTTGTTGAAAGCCACCAAAGCGGATATGCAGTTCACCACCATCATTCCCCTCATGTTCGAGCAGATGCGTCAGTCACTTCCACCCGCTGGTCCCAACCAGCGTGGGCAGGTCGATGAGGTTTTCAACGAGATCGAAAAGCAGTTCGTCGAGCGGCGCGGGGAGATCATCGATCAGATCGCAGTTCTGTATGCGAGCAAATTCGACGTCGAGGAGTTGAACCTGCTTGCCGATTTTTACCGCTCCCCTGTCGGACAGAAATTCATCGCAGCGATGCCGCAACTGACCTCGGAAGCAATGGTCATCGGCAATGTCTGGGGACAGAAAATCGGGACAGAGGCTGAAGAAAAGATTCGCGATGAGCTCCAAAGACGAGGGTTCAAACTTTAAGTGTGGCGGACGATGCAAGCTCGTCATGCTGCAACGAAATGTGACAAGCTTTTGAAGACGATGCGGCCTATGGTCGAGCTGCGTGCGGGCGATCTCGGATCAATAGCGTTTGGCGCGCCTGGTTCTTTCAAACGATAAGTCCGGCGAGACGATTATGACCTATGACTACGATCTCTTCGTCATCGGAGGTGGCTCGGGCGGCGTGCGCGCCGCGCGCATGGCCGCGAAAACAGGCGCGCGCGTCGGCATTGCAGAGGAATACCGCTATGGCGGGACATGCGTCATACGCGGATGCGTGCCGAAAAAGCTGTTCGTTTTCGCAAGCCGCTTGCAAAGCGAATTCGAGGACGCCAAAGGCTTTGGATGGAGCCTTGAGAACGCATCTTTCGATTGGGCAGCCCTACGCAATGGCGTACAGAAGGAGGTTAGCCGTCTCAGCGGGATCTATATCAGCCTTTTAGAGGGCGCCGGTGTCGAGCATTTTCAGAGCCGAGCGATTTTGGAGGATGCGCATTGTGTGCGTCTTCTAGCGCAAGATCGGGCTATTACGGCAAGATATATCCTGATCGCAACCGGCTCCCGGCCCTTCATTCCGCAAATTCTTGGCGCCGAGCACATCGTTTCCTCCAACGAATTGTTCACTTTAGAGCAGTTACCGAAACGGATTGCCATCGTTGGAGGCGGCTATATCGGCGTTGAGTTCGCGTCGATTTTTAACGGTTTGGGCGTCGATGTATCGCTCGTCTACCGTGGCGATAAGATTTTACGCGGCTTCGACGAAGACTTGCGCGACGGCCTGATGAATGCAATGCGCGCGCGGGGCGTAAACTTCATACTAAATAAATATCTCTCGCGGGTCGAAGAGGATAAAGGCGAAAAACGGATTGTTTTCGAGGATGGTGGGGAACTGCCCACCGACTGCATTCTTTACGCGACTGGCCGGGTTCCTCTTACGGACGATATGGGGCTTATGGAAGCTGGCGTTAAGCTTGGGCTCAACGGCGAAATACTGGTTGACGACTATTCCCGCTCAACCGTCGATAATATCTATGCGGTTGGCGATGTTACGAACCGCGTCAACCTTACGCCTGTTGCCATCGACGAAG
>CAYVJO010000015.1:4646-14629 GCA_964451735.1 uncultured Hyphomicrobiaceae bacterium
GAAGCGATGCGTTTTGTCGATACCATATTCCACGGCAAGCCAAAGGCAGTTGATCACACTTATATTCCGACCGCGGTTTTCTCACAGCCGGAAATCGGGACCGTCGGGATAACTGAAGAGAAGGCGCGCGCGCAATATGCCGAGATCGACATTTACAAATCCTTCTTCAGGCCTATGAAATATGTCCTGGCGGGCCGCGAGGAACGGATGCTCATGAAACTGGTTGTCGATGCGCGAACGGACCGTGTGCTTGGCTGTCATGTCATGGGGTCGGATGCCGCCGAAATGGCGCAGCTCCTTGCGATCCCGATGCGGATGGGAGTGACGAAAGCGGATTTCGACGCTACCATGGCGCTTCATCCAAGCGCGGCGGAAGAGCTGGTGACCATGCGCGAAAAGTGGTCTCCGGTGTAAGATGAGCGTCGCGGGAAAAACCGGTGTCCGGTTCAGTCCAACTTGAATGTTACGCCGACCTGAGCCGCGATGGCTACGAAATCTTCGCTACCATCACCGCGCACGGCTAGATAAGCTTGCGTCGCATCGCCAATGTTGAAATCGACCCCCGCGCGTACAAACACACTCGTGTCGGCATCGTCGAATTCGAAGCTCTCCGAATTGATTTTCAACTCGTTCTCATAGCTGAAGCGATGAGTCAGCCCCCCTTGAACGAATGGTCGTAAATTGTAAGCATCGCCTTGAATGACTGTGAAAAGTCTGGCTGAAACGCTGCCGGAAAACTCTTCCATGCGGCCATCAGTGTAGAGCGTGCCGAGAGAGTCGCGATAATCGTCACTTGTCGCGCGGATGTAATTCAGCCCGCCGCGAAGATCGAGTTTTGTGCTGTCGCCGACAGGAACGAGCACCCCAGCCATCGCAGAAGTCGATACGCCGAAACTGTCGAATTCGGCGCTCACGGGCACAACAGCGCTGTTCGTTTCAGGCGATCCATAGGTGCCGGTTACCGTGAGCAGTCCATATGTTCGCCCATCGGTGACAAGGCCATAGCCGCCGACCGACCAGGAATCCACTTTAGCCGAACCGCCTTTGGAGAACTCTGGAAAAGCCGCGGGGGCATCGACCGTAATGTCAGTTCGTGTATAATTTCCGACCAAACCCAGCGTTACGCTTCGCTCGGGTGCGCCAAAAAACTCCGATCCATCAAAGCGTGTCCCAACCGTCAAGCCGTAATTATCTTCATCGAAGGACGGGGTCTTGCCCGAGGCAGGCGCGAAAGACGATGAAACGGAAAAACCGTCATGCGATAAGGCTTTATAGCCCGACACCATGAAGAGCGAAGATGTGGAACCGGCTCCCGCCGCAACGATGGGGCTAAGACCGCCGCTATCCGGCTCTAAGTCGCCCCCGAGTGCAGCCGCGATAATGTCCTGGGTCACGGCAGATGCGACGAGGCCGGCGGTGGCGAAAGTCTGGCCGAGGGCGGACAGATTTTGGTAAGTTGCGCCTGCTTCTTCCTGACTTGCGCCGTCAAGTAGAGCGTTCAATCCACCGATATTCGGGTTTTCAGGACCGCCGGTATCGATAGGTTCTTCAATAGGCCCTCCCGTATCGATTGGGACATCGACAGGATTATTCGGACCATTATCGTCGTCATCTTCGGGCTTATTCGGCGCGCCGGCTTGCACACATTGCCCGTTGCTGTTCAACGCACCAGCCGAGTTCGAGAGGCAACCTGCTCCCGTTGTCGTTTGAAGGTTTGTATTGCGGTTATTCAGTAAGGTTTCTTCTGCGGAAACCGGCAATTCCCCGGTCATGATCGCAAGGATCATGACGGCAGATCCCCCCATCCACCTAGTCAAGCAGCGTCGTTTGCACATTCCCCAGCCCCAGTGCCCATCTGTTAGCACTATGGTCTTAGGAACAATCCCTATGTCCACCAACCCAGAGTTGAGGGAGGCGTGAATCCGGCGGTCTTTGGATTACCGTGACGCTTTTGCGGCAAGCCTATAATGAGGTATCCGCCAGCAAGGGACTTGCAGTGGTCAGCTTAACCCGGCTTTACCTGCATGGCTCTGGAAAATGCGATAAGATTGTGTAATTTGATATTTTCAACTAAAGATTGTATTTGGTGTGGGTTCTTATGGCAATGGCTGTTCCTACACATCAAGCGCATGCAAGTCGCAGATTGTGTCATGAAAAAATTGAGTCACGCATTATTGTCCATATTCCGCTTCGGCGACGCGGGCTCTTCCTGCTGCGTCAATCTGCTGGACATACCGGCTCCCGCAGTATCTGCCAAAAGCGTCGCCTATTGGAGTGCATTATGGACGCTCATCGTCGTTCACGGCGGTTTTCTGGTCTATCTGACTGTCTTTTCGCGGTCGCCGGACTTTGGCACGCAAGGAAAGGGATCGGGCATCATAACGTTGCAACTGGCCAGAGCTAATGCCGACGGCGCTTTGGCTAAGGCCGATCGTGAATATAGCCGCCACTCGCAATCAAGTTCTGCGCCGTTTGATGAAGCTTTGCCAAATCCCGTTGTTCCGTCAACTTTGGCGTTGCTGCACGTGCGCGATGAGGCCGCATTGCCGGAGGATATGGCTTTGGAAGCTTTGCTGCCGGATTACGGGTTTGCTAAGCGCACTGATGGCGGCAAGCTTCGAGGCTATGCTGGCCTTTCGGGTTCGCGCCATCAAGGTCCGTGGGAGGGCAGGATCCGGGTCGCGGAACTGCATTGGGCGGGGGAACTCTATTCACGAGTGGGTGTAACAGAGCCGGAGAACGCCCGATGGCCGGAAGACGCTGGGCGTGGTCCTTCGAGTGACCGCTTGTCTAATCCTACTGCCGATGTGGAAGCAACTTATGGAGCAGGCCCCGATCTCCAGCCTCAAACGCAGCAGCCACTGCCGCCTCTGACCGTCCCGATACCGGCGCGGCGCGATCTTCCTGCTGATGAGATCGCTTTTTATGATGCAGACAGCCTCAGCCTAGCCGACTTCGAACGAGACAATTACGAACGGGCCAGCATGAGGTCGCCTCCTCCCGCAGGCCACGCAAGGCACGCATACCGAGCGAAGGTGCGGGCGCATCTGGCTGCCAATAAGCCGATCGGTGGTCTCGGCTCAGGTATGGTCGTGGTCAGTTTTACCCTGTCGCGATCGGGAAGTGTACGTGCCGTTCGTGTGCTTAACTCAAGCGGGGATGATGATGTAGACGAGCGCGCGCTCGCCGCTATACGTCGTGCGGAGCCGTACCCGAACGCGCCCAAAGGCGTCGGTAAGGCCGATCTGCGTTTCGCTGTTCCTTTTCATTTTCAATGACTTATCAGTCAATAGCTCACACATGGAAAATTCAGGCATGCAATGTAACAAGCTTCCTTCAAATCATTTTCATAGATTTTATTTATGGGTTTGCTTCATAATACCAGAATAAGTAGTTTTAATTTGCAACACTCCCAACTTTTTCGAGGTCCATTATTTAAAATCGGTAGGCTCGTTCCGAGCTTAAGCATAAAGCTTATAATTAGGCTTAGTTGAGTCGGAGGGGGTAATGCGTATTCTGACGGTGCTGGCAGGCATCATAATGCTATCTGCCTGTTCGACGATAACGCGGGGTACCACGCAGGCCGTTGCTATCCACACGCCAGGCGTCGAGCAAGCCACGTGCGAACTCCGTTCAGAGGGCGTAGGCGTCAAAAGAGTGACTACCCCGGCAACGGTCGTGCTCGACAAGAGCATGCACAGTATCGAGGTCACTTGCCAGAAGCCCTGCTATACGGAGGGCAAGGGTGTCATCACCAGTTCGACCGAAGAAATGACGGCGGGAAACATCATTGTCGGAGGCGTCATCGGCCTTGCGGTCGATGCGTCGAGCGGGGCGATGAATAAATACGATCCTCAGGTTGGAATTTCGATGACGCCGATCAAAGGTTGCCGTGTGTGACTATAAGCCTTATCTGGGCGCCGAAAAAATGTTCCACGGCTCGCAAGCGGGGAGAGCGGCATGCGTGTGATGCGCGATTAAGCCTCAGCGGATAATCGAATGCGGCTTCGCACGCTGCCTTAGCGACGGACCGATGCGCTGGGCGATCATGCGTCCGATCGGCAAGGCAGATGTCGCGGCGGGAGAAGGCGCGTTGCACACATGCAAGATTCTTGGGCTTTCCTTGAAAAGGAAATCATGAACCAGCGTGCCATCCCGCAAAACGGCTTGCGCGCGAATGCCAGCCGGGTAAGGCATTAGGTCATCGAGTTCAAGGCTTGGGCAGTATTTTCGGCACTGCTCTAAATAGCGGCGCTTGGAGAGCGAGTTCAACATTTCCGCAATGCCGGATTTGAGATGTTTGCGGGTCACCCGCCAAAATCCTGGAAAGCTTAGAAAAGACGACGTGTCACTGAATGAGAAGGAGAATTTTGCGTAGCCTTCTCGCGCCAGTCCCAGCACAGCATTTGGCCCGACCGTCACCCCGCCATCGATCATACGAGTCAAGTGAATGCCGAGAAAAGGCAAGGCAGGGTCCGGGATCGGATAGATGAGCGAATTGACGATATTCTTTTTGCCGCTGGGCAGGCGGTAATATTCACCCCGGAACGGTACGATCCGAAAATCCGGCTCTATTCCCGCGATCCGTACAAGTCGATCCGACTGCAAGCCGCCGCAAACGACAACGTAATGTGCCTTGAATGCTCGTTCGCCTACGTGGATTTTGACGTCGTCCGCGCCTTCGGCAATCGCGGTTACATTGGCATTTGTAACGATATTCGCGCCTCCAGCGAGAAGATCGCCAGCCATGGCCCGGCAAATTTGCTTGTAGTCGACGATGCCGGTGCTGGGCACGAAAATCGCACCGACGCCAACGATGTTCGGCTCGCGCTTGTGCAGTTCTGCCGCGTCCAGCCTTTCGGCCTGAACCCCGTTCTCCTTCGCCCGCTCGAAAAGCTGGTCCATTCGAGAGCGTTCCGCCTCGTTAGTTGCGACCAGAAGCTTTCCGCAATTCACATAAGGGATGTGATGCGTTTCACAAAATTCGATTGTTTCCGTCACGCCCTTGCGGCACAACTCCGCTTTAAGGCTACCGGGCGCATAGTAAATGCCGGAATGGATGACGCCGCTATTATGGCCGGTCTGGTGAAGTCCGACGCTGGCTTCTTTTTCAAGGACCAGAATGCTCACTCCCGGATTGGCCTCGCCGATCTTCACGGCGCTGGCTAGACCCACAATGCCCCCACCGATCACACAGACATCATAGTGCGCCGACCCATTCACGCGGTTCATCTGCAAATACACTACCGTAATGTTTTTTGAATCAGATTTATCAACCTCCGGCTACAGGCCGCGATTGGATCGATGCAGTTAGATCACCGAAGGAAGATGCAATCAGTCTTCGTCTTCGCGTGCACCGCTCACGATGCCTGTGACTTCCTCGCCATCGTCTTCATCTTCGACCTCGATGAAAGTTTCGTCCTCATCGCCCAGATCAGCTTCGTCATCGTCTATGTCGAGAGGAGCATCTTCGATATCGGGTAGGTCAGCTTCGTCAGCTTCGACTTCGTCGAGCGATACGATGTCAATTCCGGCGGACGGCGCGGCGAGCTCGTCTTCATCGTCGTCAACAACCGCGTTGCCGGCAATGGCAGGTTTATGTCGGACTTCCACGAGTTGAAAAACGGTCGAGCACAATGGGCATACAATTGGATCGCGGTTCAAATCGTAGAACTTACCGCCGCAGTTTTGGCAAGCCCGTTTTGTGCCTCGGGCGGCTTTCAATGACATGCGTTTGCCTCGTCAAAAAAACAGTCGTTAACTTGGGGGAATGAGAGCATTGCATAGACATGGATCACGTGCTGTGTCAAAGCCAAATAGCGCATTTTCGCCATTTGTGGGATTGGGAATTGACAGTACGGGCCGCGCTCGGCTCTATGTCGGCACATTTACCAGCGCAAATCGCGGCAATTCCACAGATCCGGTTCGGCTTTGACCATGCCAATGTTTTCCTCAGTTCAATCGGGCCCTTTGTCCGGCCGTGTCAGAGTACCTGGCGATAAATCGATTTCGCACAGGGCACTTATCTTCGGCGCGCTTGCAATCGGCCAAACGCAGATCACCGGCCTTCTGGAAGCCGCAGACGTGCTGGCGACCGCGCGTATCGTTGGCCAGCTAGGCGCAGGAGTCAATCGGGAGAACGGGGCCTGGATAGTGACCGGGCGTGGTATCGGCGGTCTTATCGCCCCTGATGAGCCGCTTGATTTCGGCAATTCGGGCACAGGCGCAAGACTGCTCGCCGGCGTGGTGACGGGCCATCCGATAGAAGCGGTTTTCACGGGCGATCCGTCTTTGAGCCGCCGTCCGATGGGTCGCGTGCTCACGCCCCTGAAGCAGATGGGGTTGAGTGTGCTTGAGGCACGCCGGGATACGCTGCCGCTGACCTTGCGCGGAACGGCGAATGTCGTTCCAATCGAATATACTTTGCCCGTGCCTTCGGCGCAGGTGAAATCCGCGATCCTGATCGCAGGCCTCAGCTCTCCAGGTGAGACGACCGTGATCGAAAGGGAGCTGACGCGCGACCATACTGAAAAAATGCTTGGCTATCTCGGTGCGAGCCTTGAGATTACCGATATGGAAAGTGGCCGGCGGATCACTCTTGCGGGGCAACCTACCCTGGAAGGGCGCGCCGTCGAGGTGCCGGGCGATCCGAGTTCCGCCGCCTTTCTGGTAGCGGCGGCGCTGATTTGTCCTGGCTCCGACATTCTGATCGAGAATGTGCTCGTTAACCCAACGCGGACAGGTTTTTATGAGACCCTTGCGGAAATGGGCGCGAAGGTCGAGTTTCAGAATGAGCGCGATCAGAGCGGTGAGTCGGTTTCCGATATCCGTGTCCGGCACAGCGCGCTCAAGGGCGTTCACGTTCCAGCTGAACGCGCTCCCTTGATGATTGACGAATATCCGGTCCTTGCCGCACTTGCCGCCTATGCGGACGGAGAAACCGTCATGGAAGGCCTCGGTGAGCTGAGGATTAAGGAAAGTGACCGGTTGGCCGCGACCGAGGCGGGGCTGGTTGCTTGCGGCGTCGATGCCCATTCGGAAGGAGATACGCTTTTCGTGGTCGGCGGCGCGGTTCGCGGTGGGGCGACGATCCGTACGAACATGGACCACAGGATCGCGATGGCGTTCCTGACGTTTGGTCTCGGAGCCGTCAAGCCCGTGACGGTCGATGATATTTCGATGATCGAGACAAGCTTTCCCGATTTCATGAGCGTCATGGAGCGGCTTGGCGCTCGATTTCGCCCGATTGGACAGGAGGCGCAATGATTATTGCGATCGATGGACCGGCGGCATCGGGCAAAGGGACCCTCGCAAAGCTCATAGCCAAGCGGTACGGGCTGGCGCATCTCGATACCGGAATGCTCTATCGCGGAGTTGCGCGGGACATGATAGCGGCCGGCCAGGATTTGAAAGACGCTGAAGCGGCGGAGTGTATCGCGCGAGCCCTCGATCCACGCCTGCTGGACGATGCGTCGCTGCGCGGGCGGGATATGGGTGAGGCGGCCTCCATCGTAGCTGAATTTCCCGCTGTCAGGGAGGCGCTTCTGCAAGCCCAGCGCAGCTTTGCCGAACATTGCGGCGGTGTCGTCGTTGAAGGGCGTGACATCGGCACCGTCATTTTCCCCAACGCCGAGGTCAAGCTCTTCGTTACTGCCGACCTTGGCGAACGCGCAAGACGCCGTTACCACGAGCTGACCGAGCGCGGAGAAGCGACGACTCAGGAGGCTGTTCACGACGATCTGGCAAGACGCGACATGCGTGACCGCAGCCGTGCAGCGTCGCCATTGAAGATCGCGGCCGACGCACACTTGCTCGACACCACCAAATTGGATATACAAACAGTATTTTTCACCGCCGTAAGATTGATCGACGCCGCGATTGATCCGCGTCGCTGAAGTCGCAGACATTGATACATGTCATGCTCCCTTCCGCGCCGTTAAGATTAAATATCGGTGCGCGTGCTTATCTTTCGAGCATGAGGAATATTCAGGACCACGGTTAAGTTCTCTCCCCGCCGGTAAGGAGAGGTTTTTCCGTTTGTTCCTATGAATCAATGTTCAATCCAACAACCGGCAGGGAATTTAATGAGTTTACCCCAAACATACCAACAAGGAGCGAGTGAGTATAATCCGAGCCGGGAAGACTTCGCCTCGCTTTTAGAAGAGTCCTTCAAGGACACCGATCTGGAAGAAGGTGCGGTTGTAAAGGGCAGAATTGTCGCTATCGAAAATGATCTGGCCGTCATAGACGTGGGGCTCAAGACCGAAGGGCGCGTTGCGCTTAAAGAATTCGGCATGACCGGGCGCCAGTCGTCTGTCAGCGTTGGCGATGAAGTCGAAGTGTATCTAGAACGCGTCGAAAACGCGATGGGAGAAGCGGTTCTCAGCCGCGAAAAAGCGCGCCGCGAGGAAAGCTGGAATCGCCTTGAGGAGAAATTCAACGCCACCGAGAAAGTCGAAGGCGTGATCTTTAATAAGGTCAAAGGCGGGTTTACGGTCGATCTCGACGGTGCGGTGGCGTTTCTGCCCGGCAGTCAGGTCGACATCCGCCCCGTTCGCGACATCAGCCCGCTTATGAACGTGCCTCAGCCCTTCCAAATATTGAAGATGGACCGTCGCCGCGGCAATATCGTCGTATCGCGGCGCTCAGTTCTTGAGGAAACTCGCGCCGAGCAGCGTTCCGAAATTGTCGCCAAGCTCGAAGAGGGACAGACTGTCGAAGGCGTGGTCAAGAACATTACCGATTACGGCGCTTTCATAGATCTGGGCGGCATTGACGGCCTGCTTCACGTGACAGACATGGCATGGCGTCGCGTCAACCACCCGACCGAGATCCTCAATGTGGGCGACACGATCAAGGTTCAGATCATTCGCATCAATCCCGATACGCATCGGATCAGCCTTGGCATAAAACAGCTCGAATCCGATCCATGGGAAGGCATTGAGGCGAAATATGCGCTTGGCTCGAAGTTTACAGGTAAGGTCACGAACATCACCGATTACGGAGCGTTCGTCGAACTTGAGCCAGGCGTCGAGGGCCTGATCCACGTTTCCGAAATGAGCTGGGTCAAAAAGAACGTTCATCCTGGAAAAATTGTCTCCACTAGCCAGGAGGTCGAGGTTCAGGTGCTTGAAGTCGATCCCAATAAGCGCCGTATATCCCTTGGCCTCAAACAGACCCAGGAGAACCCTTGGGAAGCCTTTACCGAAAAACATCCCAAAGGCTCCGAGATTTCAGGTCAGGTGCGCAATATTACGGAATTCGGGCTGTTCATTGGACTTGATGGCGGCATTGACGGAATGGTGCATTTGTCGGACCTCGATTGGAATCGGTCAGGGGAAGAGGCTCTGAAAGATTATAAGAAAGGCGACGAGGTGCGCGCCGTCGTACTCGACGCCGATCCGGAAAAGGAACGGATTAGCCTTGGCGTCAAGCAACTCGGCAGCGATCCATTCAAAGCCGCCGATACGCTAAAAAAAGGCGCGACGGTGACTTGCGAAGTGCTCGAAGTCAAGGAAGGTGGCCTGGAAGTTAAGATCGCCGGAACAGACATGACCACTTTCATTCGCCGTGCAGATCTGTCTCGCGACCGCTCCGAGCAAAGGCCAGAGCGTTTCTCGCCTGGTGACATGGTGGACGCCGCCATTCAGTCGATCGACAAAAGCAGCCGCAAAATCGCTGTTTCCATCAAAGCATTGGAAATCGCGGAGGAAAAACAAGCTGTTGCACAATATGGCTCGACTGATAGCGGTGCATCTCTTGGTGACATTCTAGGCGCTGCGCTTTCGAAGGCGCAGGATCGGGCCGATGATTTAGACGCCAAAGAAGATGACGTAGATAGCAAGAATTGAGGATGCGCCCATTTTCTGGCCCGCCTTTATTTGTATGACAGTGACGTTATCCTGCCCAAAAGTCTTGACAGGATCATAATGAACCGTACCGGTCAAAAATCGGGATTGTTTCGATTGGAATGATCCCGATTT
>CAYVJO010000015.1:14639-16091 GCA_964451735.1 uncultured Hyphomicrobiaceae bacterium
CTGACTCACCCATGACGCTGGAAGCTGATAGTCTTGCCGAACGCCGCCGTCTCAAGCGCCGACTCCGTGTCTGGCGCATTGGGGCAATCCTTCTCGCCGCAATTGCAATCGTGGGCGGGTTCGCTGCGTTCAATGAAGGGTCATTATCCAAACTGGTTATAAGCCCACACATCGCCCGCGTCAGCGTCGAAGGTTTTATCGGGGACGACCGGAACCAACGCAAATTGCTGTCCGATATCGCCGAGAGCGATAGGGTGCGGGGCGTCATTTTGTTCATCAACAGTCCAGGAGGCACCACCGCCGGTGCTGAGGCCCTTTATAATTCACTAAGGCGGGTATCTGAGAAAAAGCCAGTTGTCGCTGTCTTCGGAACAGCGGCGACTTCTGCTGCCTACCTAGCCGGCTTGGCGGCTGATCGGATCGTTGCGCGCGGAAATACGATTACCGGGTCCGTGGGCGTTATATTGCAGTATGCGGAATTCTCCCAGCTTTTGCAGACATTGGGTGTCAAGGTCGAAGAAGTTCGCAGCGGCTCCCTTAAAGCAGTTCCATCGCCATTTTCGGGTCCCGATCCGGCAGGCCGCGCGCTTGTCGAACAACTCGTGGCGGAATCCCGTGATTGGTTCGTGAACATTGTCACTCAGCGCCGCTCCCTTAATGCGGACGATGTCGAGCAAGTCAAGACAGGTCGAATCTATACGGGGCGACAGGCGCTCAGCATTGGCTTGATCGATGAAATCGGGGATGAGGAAAGTGCGCTCAAATGGCTAAGAGAAGAGCGTGGCTTACCTGATACGATCAAGGTTATCGAGCGCGAAGCGGAGGACTCCAGCGGCTCTTTTCTTATAAATAGCGCGCTTGCTGCCGCAGGCTCGGTCTTCGGAGGCGCTTTCGAGAGATTGACGCAACTTATTACCGAAGTCAGACGCCTTAATCAGCTTGACGGCCTTATTTCGCTTTGGCACCCTGAAAATCAACAATAATCGCAAGATACTGCGCCTACGCGGAAAAGGCGACGATGATTAAGTCAGAGTTGATCGAAAAGATTGCGGTACAGAATCCGCATTTGTTTCAACGTGATATCGAACTCATAGTTAATGTCATATTTGATGAGATCATTTCTTCTCTCGCTCACGGTAAGCGAGTCGAATTGCGCGGCTTTGGAGCTTTTTCGGTCAAGCACCGTCCGTCGAGGTCAGGGCGAAATCCGCGCACGGGCGATCAGGTGTTCGTCGAAGAAAAATACGTTCCTTACTTTAAAACGGGTAAGGAACTGCGCTCGCGTATGAATAAAGCTTTTGAAACGAAACCTGCTGTAAAATCAGGACCAAAGGCGAAAAGCAAAAAAAAGAAGACGTGATCCACGGGTTTACGTTGGAGCTGACGATGCGATTGCTGCGCTACCTGATCCTTTTTGTTCTTGCCATCGTGGCCATCGCATTTGCCGTGGCC
>CAYVJO010000016.1:0-2380 GCA_964451735.1 uncultured Hyphomicrobiaceae bacterium
CTGATGCAGATGCCTCGCACGACGGTTGGCGTACATCGGCTGCGTGAGGCGCGTTTGCCTTACCTCGTCGTGCTCACCCATCCAACAACCGGTGGCGTAACGGCCTCTTACGCTATGCTTGGCGACGTTCATCTTGCTGAACCGGGGGCGCTGATCGGATTTGCAGGGCCGCGCGTGATCGAACAAACGATACGCGAGAAACTGCCCGACGGCTTTCAACGCGCAGAATATCTCAAAGAGCACGGCATGGTGGACATTGTAGTGCACCGCCACCAGTTACGTGAGACGCTGAGTCGTCTTTGCAGCGTTCTGATGGAGCGCCGGGAGTTGAAGCGCCGGGTTCAGCCTCGCAAGCCCTCGCTCGAAGCGCATTTGCCCGCACCAGCCAAAGAACGGCCTCGCGTGGTGGCCGATAATCCGGCGCGTCCGGTGCCTATGCCTGGGCCTGAGCGTAAGGAGCCGCCAGATGGCGATCGCGCTGACGATGGTGCGAAACCCGCGGGCGCGCTCCCACCCGAAAAAGCTGCGGCTGAATAGATGCGAGGCAGAGCCCACTCAGCCTGGCGCACTCTGACTGCCGGAGTTCGACCCATCTCGGCATCAACCCATGAAGAGCAAAGGAAAGGGCGACAGGCGTGACCGCCCCGAACACCGGAATTTCTGATACGCTGGCGCGTCTGGCCCGACTGCACCCCAAGTCGATCGATCTTTCGCTCGACAGGATCAACCGTCTCTTAAAAAGCCTCGGAAGCCCTCATGAGGCCATGCCTTCGGTTATCCATGTGGCGGGCACCAATGGTAAGGGATCGACACTTGCTTACTTGCGCGCCATCCTGGAAGCGGCCGGTTTGCGCGTTCATGTCTACACATCGCCTCATCTTCGCCGTTTCAACGAACGGATCGCGCTGTCTCATCCAGGTGGCGCACAACCGATTGGCGACCGGGCTTTGCAGGAGCTGCTGACACGGGCCGAGAGAGCAAACGCCGGCGCGCCGATCACCTATTTTGAAATCACGACCGCGGCTGCTTTTCTCGCCTTCGCTGATCATCCGGCCGATTTCGTACTGCTTGAAACCGGGCTTGGCGGACGCCTCGACGCAACCAACGTCGTCGCGGCGCCAAAACTGACAGCCCTTACGCCGATCTCCATCGATCATACCTCGTTCCTTGGCGATACCATCGAGGAGATCGCGGCAGAAAAGGCCGGTATTCTCAAACCGGGCGTCGTCTGTGTCGTGGCGCGTCAGAGCGATGCGGCCCTAGGTGTGATCAAAGCGAAAGCCCGCGAGGTCGGGGCGCCGCTGATCCCGGCGGGCGAGAGATGGGATGCTTATGAACAGCACGGCCGGCTGGTGTTTCAAGACGGGCGCGAATTGCTGGACCTTCCGCTTCCACGTCTTACTGGCAGCCATCAAATCGGTAATGCGGGCGCTGCAATCGCCATGGCGCGTGCGCTGGGCGGCGTCGAGATTGGCGAGGATCACCTTGCGGCTGGGCTGCACTCTGCGATATGGCCCGCAAGGCTCGAAAGGCTCAGCAATGGAGCACTCCACGAGCTTGTGCCACCCGGTTCGGAGATATGGCTCGATGGCGGCCATAATCCGGCGGCAGGCGAGGTTTTATCCCGCGCCATGGCCGATCTTGAGGAGCGCGTATCCCGCCCGCTATTTCTGATCCTCGGCATGATGTCCACCAAAGACGCACCTCATTTTCTGGATTATTTCCAAAATCTCGCTAGCTTCGTGGCGACCGTCGATATCCCTGGACAGGTCAATGCCTATACCTCGCAAGAGCTGTGCGCGATCGCCCGTTACAAGGGCTTTCTTGCAGAGCCGGCCGAAAATTTGAAGGAGGCGCTGGAGCTATGTATGCGGGAAGCCAGAGAGCCGGTCCGCATTCTGATTACTGGTTCCTTATACCTTGCCGGTCACGTCCTCGACCTACAGGATCAGGGGCTGAAGGCCTAAGCGCGTTCCGAAAAGTGGGAACCGGTTTTCGGACGGAAATCGGTGAACCTATGCGGCGGCGCGCTCCGGTAAGACCCCAGAAATCGCTTCAAGCAGGGATGCCCGGACCGCTTGAGCCGCTGGCGAAGCCGCCCCGCACGGCCCATAAAGCGCGATCTCGATATCTGGCAGGGCTGGCAAACCGGAACTTTCGCCAAGCACTTTCATTGCCGGTACGAGGGAGATCCGCGCCATGGCCGTAATGGCCAAGCCTTCGCAAACGGCGGCGCCAATACTCGTCAGGCTCGGGCTCTCATACGCGATCCGATAAGGGACTTTGGCGGCGTCTAGGCTTGCCAATGTCGCCTCCCGGAAGCGGCATCCGGGCGAGAACAGAGCGAGTGGAAGTGGTCTGAGCATTGCCATAGCGTCCT
>CAYVJO010000016.1:2390-15882 GCA_964451735.1 uncultured Hyphomicrobiaceae bacterium
GCCCAGATCAAAGGCTCCCGGCGTACGCGTGTTCCATCGATTGCGCCGTTGGCCAGGGTGATGAGCGCCATATCGACGATTCCCCGATCGACGAGCGGCATCAGATCGGCCGACATGTTGCAGCGAACCTCGACCTCCACATGAGGATGCGTGACCGACAGGCGCCGAAGCATTCGCGGCAGGAAATACAAAACGTAGTCGTCAGGGGTGCCTATCCGCACGCGGCCTGCAACATCTGCTCCTTTCGCGCGGCCCACCATCTCGTCATTCAACTCGACCATTCGCCGGGCATGGTCCAGGACCCGCTCTCCAGCCGCAGTCAGTGTCGCTTTCTTGCGATCCGCAATCAGCTTAACGCCGAGCGCCTCTTCGAGGCGGCGGATTTGCATGCTGATCGCTGATTGGGTCCGGTTTAGCTTCAACCCGGCGCGCGTAAATCCCCCTGCATCGGTCACAGCGAGAAAAGCACGCAAACAGGCCGGGTCAAGATCGATCATCACACAATCTCATTCTAACGATCATAACAATTCGTTTCCATGATGACATAGGATCGAGCATTTTGCCATGGATACGCGCGCTACCCTTTCCATCCGGGGCAGGTCTTTCGTTGGTAAGCGAACGAAAGACGAGCTTACTGCCCTTTTCGACGCACCATCTTTCGAGAAAGCCTGGAAGGCTAGAGCGTACTCCGCAAAAGTGGAAACCGGTTTTTTGAAAAAAATTAATTCAAAACAGTAGTTTAGAGCCTCGTGCTGAGTGCATCAGAACGGATCAGGCTCTAAATGTTGCGAAAGATCTTTTGCCATGAAAGACACCAGCATCATGTCGATTGCCGTCGCTACACTGCCGCAACGCCGGGTGCAGAGTTTCACGCCGCTCTTGATTGTTGCAGCTGGCGGAGCGCTCACCGGCTTTTCCGGCATTTTCGTGCGCCTGAGCGAAACCGGCCCTTTGGCCACCGGCGCGTGGCGTCTGATGATCGCCGCTCTCGTCTTGCTACCCTTTTTCCGTCTTGCGGCCGCGAGAAGCAGAACAGGGAGCAGAAGGCGACCTTCCGCGATCCTGATTTTGGCCACTTTGTTTTTTGCCGTGGACATGGGGTTTTTCAACGTGGCGATTGATTTGACTTCAGTTGCTCATGCCACTTTGATCGTCAACCTTGCTCCCGTCGTCGCCCTTGTGGCAGGTTTTATGCTTTTTGGTGAGCGTTTTGGAGGGGCCAAGCTTGCAGGTCTTGTCGCAGCGCTTAGCGGGGCGGCGCTCATGACAATCATGCGAGCCGATAGCGGAGGCACTCTGCTAGGTAACGGACTTGCCCTGTTCGCTATGGTGGGCTATGCGCTTTATCTCATAGCTGTAAAGCACGCGCGTAAAGATCATGACACTTGGTCGATCTTATTCTGGTCCTCAGTGATTGCGGCAGTTGCGATGTTCGCGGCGGCGTTCATAGCCGGAGAACAGGTCCTCCCCGAAACTGCGGGAGGTTGGGTCAATCTTGCCGCACTCGGACTCGTCTCGCATCTTTTTGGGCAAGGGCTCGTCGCGTTCGGTATGCGTCAAACTCCTGTCGGCCTTGCGTCTATCCTCCTGTTGACTCAGCCTCTCGTGGCCGCCTTGGCTGCTTGGGCGATTTTTAAAGAAGGTATGGGACTGATCGAGGCGGCAGGCGCGATGTTAGTGCTCGCAGGGCTGGTTATTGCGAGCCGGGCCAAAGGGTAAGCCTTTCAAAAACGCCTTAACGTCTATTGAGGCGAGCGATCAGGCTTGAGCTGTCCCAGCGGCCCGCCCCCATCGATTGAAGCTCAGAATAAAATTGATCAACGAGGGCCGTAACTGGGAGATGTGCCCCGTTGCGCCTAGCTTCACCGAGACAAATCGAGAGGTCCTTGCGCATCCAATCGATCGCGAAACCATAATCGAACTTGCCCGCGTTCATGGTCTCCCAGCGATTGTCCATCTGCCAGGACTGTGCTGCGCCTTTGGAGATGGTGTCGATGACGGCGGCAATGTCCAAACCGGACTTTTGCGCGAAATGAATGCCCTCCGCCAGTCCTTGTACAAGGCCGGCGATGCAAATCTGATTGACCATTTTGGTCAGTTGTCCCGAGCCGGCAGGACCGAGCAATTTTACGGCGCGCGCATAATGCGCGATCACCGGCTGCGCTTTTGCGTAATCTTCGCCATCTCCGCCTACCATGACGGTTAGTGCTCCATTTTCCGCGCCGGCCTGACCGCCCGATACTGGGGCATCGAGAAAACCGGCCCCTTTTGCTTTAGCAGCAGCGTAAAGCTCGCGGGCGACATCGGCGGAAGCGGTGGTGTTGTCGATGAAAACCGCGCCAGCGCCGAGAGTTTCGAACGAGCCGCCCTTAGCAGTCGTCACCGCACGCAAATCGTTGTCATTTCCAACGCACGCGAAGACGAACTCTGCGCCCCTGGCCGCTTCAGCTGGCGTAGCCGCAACCGCGCCGCCGAATTTTGCGGCCCATTCCTCGGCTTTGGCGCGCGTACGGTTATAGACCGTTAGCTCATGACCGCCTTTTGTGGCGATATGGCCCGCCATTGGAAAGCCCATTACACCAAGACCGATCCAGGCAACCTTGCTCATTTTCTTATCCCTCGATTTGGTTCCAACCGCTCATCGCACATTCGACGATAGGTGCCAGTTCAAACCGCATTCCATGAATGGGCTGGCCTGTAAGAACACGCCTCCCGCTCAAATTTTCTGATTATACGCGCCTACCTCCGGATACGTCTGGAGATGCGCGTCGATCACCGCGAAGATGGCACGCATATTATCCTCTGATACCGGGCTTTCGACAACCACGACAAGTTCCGGCTTGTTAGAGGAGGCACGCACCAAGCCCCAGGTTCCATCATCGAGAACGATCCGGATGCCATTCACCGTGATGAGATCGCGGATTTTCTGTCCGGCAATTTCGCCGCCACTCTGTGCGAGCGAGTTGAAATGCGCGCTGACGCGCTCGACGACGCCGTATTTCACCTCATCACCGCAATGGGGAGACATTGTTGGCGATTGCCATGTTTTCGGCAGATCGCGCTCCAACTGGGCAAGAGTCTTACCGGGGTTCCGGTCGAGCATGTCGAGGATAGCCAAGGCAGAAATGAGCCCGTCGTCATAGCCGCGCCCGTAGGGCGGGTTGAAAAAGAAATGGCCCGATTTTTCAAACCCGACAGCCGCGCCATGCTCATGGCTATAACGCTTGATGTAGGAATGGCCAGTTTTCCAGTAAGCTGTGGTCGCGCCGTTTGCAATCAGGACGGGATCGGTCAAGAACAGGCCTGTCGATTTGACGTCCACGACGAATTTCGCACCCGGCTGGAGGGTTGATATATCGCGGGCCAGCATTACACCCACCCGGTCAGCGAAGATCTCGCGCCCTTCATTGTCGACTACACCGCAACGGTCGCCATCGCCATCAAAAGCAAGGCCTGCATCCGCGCCGTGAGCGCGCACAGCGTTGCTCAGATCGTGAAGCATTGCCATGGCTTCAGGGTTCGGATTGTAATTGGGAAAGGCGTGGTCGAGCTCGCAATGCAGCGGAACGACTTCGCAGCCAACTGCCGCCAGCACTTGCGGCGCGAAAGCGCCGGCCGTGCCGTTGCCGCAGGCGGCGATCACCTTGAGCTTGCGCTTGAGTCGCGGGCGATCGGTGAGATCGGATATATAGCGTGAGGCCAGATCGGCGACGAAGCGATAAGTTCCGCCACCGGGCATGTCGTAATCGCCGTCGAGTACAATGCTCTTCAATTCGCTCATTTCGTCTGGGCCGAAAGTCAAGGGACGCTGTATACCCATCTTTATTCCCGTCCAGCCATTGTCATTATGGCTGGCCGTCACCATTGCGACGCCCTCCACATTCAGCTCGAACTGGGCGAAATAGGCCATCGGCGAGAGGGCAAGACCAATATCGAAGACCTCCGCGCCGCCGGACAGCAGTCCATTCATCAAGGCTTGCTTGATCGAGGCGGAGTAAGCGCGGAAATCATGGCCCGTAACGATCCGCAGTGGGACGCCGCGCCTTCGCATGACGGTTGCGATACCTGCGCCGATAGCCTGCATTCCCATAAGGTTGATCTCATGCGGGAACAGCCAGCGGGCGTCATATTCACGAAAGCCGGTCGGCTTTATGAAGGGCAGGCGTTCGAAATCCGCCGTATTTGGCTTGAGATCGGCTCTTGGCTCGGGGAACATCGATACCTCATATTCATAAAGGACCATATCGGCTCTCTGCTTCTCTAAGACTAGGCTTTTCGAGCACAAGCCGGCAGACGCGACCGTATTGCGGTCCGGCGCCGCGAATATTGCCAAGGGGATAATCGCTTATGCAGTGAAACGCCAGACTTGATTCATACGGATGCAGAGCGTTGCGAAAGATCAGCGGAAAAGGGTGGAAAATACCTGCGTATAGCTGTCAATTCTGAACCATCTGCAACGTTCCCCCGCTGAGCTCGAACCCCGTCAGGCGACTGATGAAGCTCATGCCCAGAAGATTCTGGGTCATTTTGCCGGGCTCGGCGACAACCGCTTTGACGTCATGCAAAACGATGCTGCCAATCCGCACGGAGTCCAGATTGACGGGTGCAACGCTCGCGATTCCATTTGCTGTGCTGGAGCGGCTCGAAAAATCCAAGGTCTTGCGATCGAATCCCAAAGCCATGGCGGTCTCGTAATTGAGCGCCACGTAAGTTGCGCCCGTATCGGTCAGAAGTTCGACCTTGACGCCATTGACGTCTGCTTCAACAACAAAATGACCGTAACTGTTGGCGGCAAGCGTGATCCGGCGTTCGGGCGGTGTAATGCGCTGAACCAGTTCTTTAAGGTCGGTAACCGTGGGACGAAGATCCGCAGCTTCATGCAATGGCGCTCGGGTAGATGCCGATGGCCCGCCATTTCCGCTGAGCGATTGCGTCGTATCGACATCCCTGGCGCCACTTCTTGCATCTGCTGCCAAACTTGCATGAAGTCTCGGCCAGCTTTGCTCCAAGGCGCGATAAACGTCTTCAAAAAAATAGAAACTGATAATTGCCGTGCCCGCCACAGCCAGACAAAGCCCGGCATCGTTTACTGCGCGCCGCATCCCGCCCCGGAATGCCATGCCCGAATGCTCCTCAACAGATAAGACCTGCTGTGCAGCGATGATGCGCCAGTTTCCGATATTGGAAATAGCCGCTTCATTGCGCGACTTAAGCTTGCTTTGCAGCTCTCATTTGCCGCTGCTTCAGCCCCGCCGGTCTTTACGCCTCAACCCCTGAGTTCCAGATACTCGCCTGCGAATTCATATGAGCGCAAACGGCTTAAGAAAGTCATACCAAGAAGGCTTTGATGCAGGCTTCCTGGCTTGGCGACAAGCGCTTCAACACCTCTGACGCCAACATTGCCGACCGAAATAGCCTCCAGGTAAACGCGGGCCGCATAGGACGATCCGTTCGCCGTCTGGACAGGCACATTATATCGCAGGGCGCTCGTGTTGATTCCAAGACGCTGGGCATCCTGATGACGGAGCACGACAGTTGACG
The DNA here is from genome assembly GCA_964451735.1 of uncultured Hyphomicrobiaceae bacterium. Classification (GTDB taxonomy): domain Bacteria; phylum Pseudomonadota; class Alphaproteobacteria; order Rhizobiales; family Rhodomicrobiaceae; genus JAHQVI01. The sequence continues at coordinate 7,932 of CAYVJO010000016.1, forward strand.
CGCCGGTATCGACGATCATATCGACGGCTATGTCACTGACCTCGGCGCTGACAACAAAATGTCCGCTCCAGCCGCGTTTCACGCGTACCGCCTGGCCGAGGCTGGAGAGTCCCGTTACATTGATTTGCGTTCCCTGCGGGCTGAGTTCCACGAGCACACGGTCGGCGACAATCGCTAGCTCGCCGCGATAGGCGTAGAGCCCGATCAACACGAGAAGCGCGGCCATCCAGCTTGTCATGTGCTTCACGGCCTGGAGAAAACGGCCTCGATAGGATGAAGCCACGGACCCCGCCAGGAATACGACGATCGCCAGCCCCGCCACCAGCCGCGCAAATGCGTTATTGGATAGCCCTAAGATCGTTCCAGTGTCATTGGACGTCACAAGCGCGATAATTGCGACGATAAGCGCTAGTATTGCAAGCCAAGCAGCCAAATCATGAGCCCTTCTTGGAATATAGACTGTCTTTTATATCAATCCAGGGCGAGCCTGCGAAGCCTTATCGCGATCATCCGCAACGCGGTGCGACGAATTCCGCCCGATTGTGTCATGTCGTTCCAGTGCGGCGTAGCATCTGGTTTCATAAGCTCCTCATATAAAGTATTTAGGGTTGCGATCATGAAATGCCAGAGAAAGCGCCAGTGGAGAGAATGGTTCGATGACAAAAAATCCCGAAATGCCGGTTTCACAGCTTTACGAAGACGCGGAAAATACGGGGTCGAACGACAGCGCCAATCCCACTCTAGGTGATATCATTGCCACCCGCTTGTCGCGACGGGAGGTCTTGAAGGGCGCCCTTGCCGTTACCGCGATCAAGGCGCTCCTGCCCCCGCTCGACGCCTGGAGCGCCTCTGGAGCTCAAACAGCGATCGCTTCTGCAACGCCGTCCTTCACTTTCCAGGAAGTGACGGCCGGATCGGACGAGCGTCATCATGTCGCCGAGGGTTATGACGCCGATATCCTCATCCGGTGGGGCGACAGGGTCTTGCCCGGCGCGCCCGATTTCGATCCGCATAATCAGACACCCGAGGCGCAGTCTCAGCAGTTCGGCTACAATAATGATTATATCGGTTTCATCCCGCATAGCGGGAACGGCAACCGCGCTTTTCTTGCCGTCAATCATGAATACACCAATGTCGAGCTGATGTTCCCCGGCGGCGGAGCTTTGGGCAGGAAGAATGAGTTCGCAGGGATGACAAAGACGCTCGTCGATATTGAGATGATGGCGCATGGCGGTACACTACTTGAGATCGAGAAGGTGGACGGCAAGTGGCGGGTTGTCGAGGCGTCGCCCTATGCGCGGCGTATAACGGCGGACACCCCTATGCGTATCTCCGGTCCAGCCTCCGGAAACGACCGGATGAAGACGAAAGCGGACCCCTCCGGAACGCAGGTTCGCGGGATGCTCAACAATTGCGCGGGCGGCGTTACGCCCTGGGGCACTTGGCTGTCATGCGAGGAAAACTTCAACGGCTATTTCTGGAACAAGGAAGCCGCCGCGTCCGCACCCGATGCACGGCCGCTGAGACGCTATGGCGCGCCGGGCGAGTGGTATGCCTGGGGACGGCATTACGAGCGCTTCGATATCGCCGAGGAGCCGAACGAGCCGAATCGTTTCGGCTGGGTCGTCGAGATCGACCCGAAAGACCCCTCTTCGATCCCTGTGAAACGCACGGCCATGGGCCGCTTCAAGCATGAAGGAGCCGCAAACATCATCAACAAGGACGGGCGCTTCGTAGTTTACCAGGGCGATGATGAGCGGTTCGACTACGTCTATAAATTCGTCACTAAGGACAAGGTCGATCTGGAGACGCCCGGCGCCAACCGGGACATACTCGACCGCGGAACGCTATACGTGGCAAGGTTCAACGCAGATGGGAGAGGAGAATGGCTGCCGCTCGTTCATGGCGCAAGCCCCTGGCTCACCGAGAAATTCGGGTTCAGCAATCAGGGCGATGTCGTCATTTACGCGCGCCTTGCGGCTGACCTTGTCGGCGCGACCAAGATGGACCGCCCCGAGGATGTCGAGATCAATCCGAAAACGAACAAGGTCTATGTCATGCTGACCAATAACACCCGGCGGACGGCAGACCAGACCGACCCCGCCAATCCCCGTCCCAATAACGCATTCGGCCATATCATCGAGATCATACCTCAGGACGGCGATCACACCTCTGTCAGTTTCGGCTGGGAGATCCTCGTCAAATGCGGAGACCCAGCCATTGCTGAGGTTGGCGCAACCTTCAACCCTGCGACGACGCGCGACGGCTGGTTCGGGATGCCCGACAATGCCGCCGTCGATGCGCTTGGCCGTCTCTGGATTGCAACCGATGGCAATGAGCCGGCTGTGACCGGTCGCGCCGATGGCGTGTGGGCCATGGAGACGGAGGGACCGGCGCGGGGGACATCAAAGCTGTTCTTCCGCTGTCCCAACGGCGCGGAGATGTGTGGCCCCGAGCTAACGCCGGCGCTTGATACATTCTTCCTGGCCGTTCAGCATCCCGGCGTCGCGGAAGATGGGCAGCCAATGGCGACATTCGAGGCGCCCTCGACACGCTGGCCGGATTTCGATCCCGCAATGCCGCCGCGTCCCTCCGTTGTCGCAGTTACGAAAAAGGGCGGCGGAAAAATCGCCGTTTGAAGTGCTCGCAAAGCGCGTCTAGCCCGAGTGCCGGACTTTTAACCGGTACGGGCTATAGCGCTCTATCTGTTGGTTTCGAATTGCTTACGCACGATCTTCAGAAAAACCGGCGTCCGCTTTTACTGATCGTGCTCTAGCCGCCCGTCCCGTTCGGCTGTTGCGACTGCGGCGGCTGCTCGCCCTTGGCTTCGGGGTTATCCTCAGGCTTGGCATCTTCAGGTTTCGCCTCCTGCTTAACCGTCAGCTCGACCAATCTTTCGCGTTTTACCTCCGTGAGCGGCTTGATCGTCGAGGCTGCGACGCGAAAGACGTAAGGGTGAGACGAACTCGCGAAAAGATAAGCGCCGCCGTCAGCCTCCTTCTTGAATGTCAGCACGACCGGCTCGCCCTCGCTCCGCTTGACCGTCACCTCGAAATCGGCCGGCTTCAGCTTGGCGAGCGCCACCTCTCCCTTGCCCTGGATGGCATCGAAGGACGGCTTTGTCACCGCTCTGATGATCGGGGGGAGTTCCACCGCCTTTACGGTCTCGCCTTCACCCAGACCCGCCAGTGTGAACGAGCCGTCCCGTTTCTCAAGCAGGACATCGCCAATGGAAATGCTCGAAATTTTGTCCTGGGGTAAATCGAGTTGATCCTTGTCCAGCCATTCCTCGCCACGCGCGCCTGCCTCATAGGCGGCGATGGTGGCGCTATGGATCTCGGCGGCGTCTCCTGCGCGCACATGCGTTTGCTTGAAGGTCGGCGATACTCCGATATACAGCGTATCGAGCGTCTTATCGCCAGATTTCAATACGATCCGGCGTTCGTGATCGTCATCGGTGAGCCTGAAACGCCTGGACGCTTCGGGTGTTTTGGCGACAGGCCAGCCTTTTTTCATATCCGCCAGCTTGTCGAGAAAGCCGGCTACGCGATCCCCGGCGGCGGGAAAGTCGGCAAAGGCGGGGATGATCCACACGCCATCGCGTTTTTTCAACGTCACGGAATTGCCGTCTCCCGCGGCGATAGCGATCTCATCGACCTTATCCTTCTCGAACGCTAGCAGCGGTTCATCCGCGCGATAAGCATCGTTTCCTGAGCCGCTGAAGGTTAACCCCAGCGCCAAGGCAAGTTGCAAAGCGAACGTGCCAGAAAGAATCAGAGTGAAGCGCTTCATGGATCAAGCCCCCTCCAAGCCAAGAATTGACTGATAGCGGCGTTGTGAATGGTCCCGAACGGCTCTGCGCGCCAGATAGACCACACCGAGTCCGAACAGCGCCAGGCCGTAATTGAGATATTCCCAAAGAGCCTGCGATCCTGCCGTCATCGGCTCCAATGTCCGCGAGAAGCGTCCGCCACGGCTGCGAAGCGCGAGCAGGCCGCGATCCTCCAAGGACCACTCCACGACATTCTGTGCGAAGCTGAGCGGGGCTAAATATTGGGTCTGGTTCACGCTCGATGTCAGGTTGAGAATATCGTCGGACAGGAAGGTGCTCGATCCGACGAGGATAATGCGAGCGCTGCGCGGAGAGCGTTCGATCACGCCGGTCACGCGTGGTTTTTCCGGTTCTGGGCTTTTCTCGCCAGACGCTGTTTCCGGCTGATCCGTCTTGCTGTCGGCCTCTGTTGCAAGGGGCGAAGGCTTGCCCGAAAAGTATGACACGAACTCGCCCTCTGTCATTACGCCGAGAAGCTGTCGGCCCGTATCCTTGCCCGCCTCGAAACCAAGCGTGGGATAGGACTGGAAATCCGGCACGGCGTTCAAATCCGCGGACGCCCATGCGCCGGACGAGCTTTCGATCAGTCGCGTGACGGCTCGGCCGTCCGTTTTCGTCTCGTCGATCTTGATCGGGGCGGCCCACGATAGGGTCAACTGGTCGAGCCCGACGGTCGGCGCGTTTTCCTGCATCAGCCCGTCACGGCGAACATCGACGAATAATGGATAGTCGATCAGTTGAACCTGCTGAACGCGGAAGCCGCCGACATTGCGCTCGACCGGGACCGGAAAGGGGGTATTCTGCGGGTCAAGCGCCATCGTCTTGTCGAATGTCAGCCCATGGGATGCAAGCCAATCCTCCAGACCGGTCGCCGCAGGCGATATGTCGAGATTTTGCCCAAGCGAGACCTTGTATGGCGAAGCCGCCAGAACCACCGTGCCGCCTTTCATAAGGAACTGGTCGATCGCGAAAAGCTGCTTTTCGTCGAGCGCTTCCGGAGCCGCCGCAATAAGGATATCGGCTTCCTCTGGAACTTTGCCATCGGTCAGATCGGCCGAGACCACCGCTGCATTTTCACGCAGCTTTTGCTCAAGGAGCTGAAAAGCCGGGGCACTTGCGCCCGGAACGCCGAACTGCGCCATAGGATTGGGCGCAGGTGTCACCAGCGCCACGGTGCGCAGCGCCCCAGGGGTGAAGCGTTTCAAGGCGGCGTCGATATTGCGTTTCAGACCCTCCTTATCGAGCGTCTCAGGCAGGGGAACCTGCTCGATACGGTCGCCGCTGCGCAGCAGCATATGGAACCAGAACTGTTTCTGGTCGAGGAGACCAACCGCGAGAGGCCGCAGCCCGTAGGTCTCTTGTAGCGCCTGGAATTCCGCGCCGCCTTCGCCATCAGGATCGACGACCCTCGCTGTAAATTTGCCGTCCGCGTCCTTTTTATAGTCGGTGATGAGCGCATCGAGCTGGGCCTTGAACTCCGGCATCGGTTCAGGCAGCTTCCCGGCTGGGGAGACATAGGAGGTCAACTCGACGCCATTCGGGATGCTTGCGAAGACATTTCCGCTGCCGCGATAGGCGCTGAGCACCTTCTTGATAGCCCTGGTGATCTCATATTTCGGGTCGCGCAATTCCACATCGAGATCGCGGCCTTGTTGCTGCTTGACCTCGATCAGCTCGCGATAGCCGAGCGCGGTGTGCTCGTCTCCATATTTGACGAGAATGTCGAAATAGGAGTTGGTCACAGCAGCCTGATATTTGGTTGCGGTCTGAAAGGGAACGGGACGTATGCCATATTGCTGATTGGCCTCCGTCTCCAGCGCGGGCTGCTGTAGCGGATCGACGATCTCGACGCGCACCTTGCCCCGCCCGGCCACCTCATACTCCCTGAGCAGGTCACGCAGACGCGGCGCAAGTGGTGCGAGAAGGGGATGGGTTTCGGCGCTGAAGTAGCCTCGGATCAGCAAAGGCTCTTGAAGCTGGCGCAAATAAGACCGTGTCGCATCCGAGATCGAATAGATTTTGCCGGAGGTCAGGTCCGCCCGAGCCCAGCCTAGCTGCCCGAGCCAGAAATTGGCGGCGATGAAATTGGCGGCCACGAGAAAGGCTGCCAAACGCCATTGCGTGTGCCGCTTCTTACGTCCCTCGGTGGACCATCTCAGGCTTTCGAGCGAATAAAGATTAAGCACCAGGAAAACGCCGAAAATACTGAGATAGTAATAAAGGTCGCGCAGATCGATGACGCCGCGCTCTATCGACTCAAAACGCGACCCGCTGCCGATCAATCGAAGTATTTCACCTCCTTGATTGCCGACGAGAGCCGTCAGCGAGCCTGAGCCGAGCAAGTAAAAAATACCGCAAATCAGTGCCGTCAGGATAAGGGCGACGACTTGATTGTCCGTGCGGGAACTGACAAAGAGCCCGATAGAGATATAGGCCGCCGCGAGCGCAAGGCTTGCGAGATAACCGCCAAAAACAGGTCCCCAATCCAGGGGGCCGGCGAGCGCGATCGTGATCGGCAGCGGCAGGGTCAGCGCGAAAGCGATCGCGACCAGCATAAAGCAGGCGAGGAACTTTCCGAGCACGAGTTGCAGCGGACTGACTGGCGCGGTCATCAGGAATTCCAGCGTGCCGGACCGGCGCTCCTCGCTCCACATGCGCATGGTCATCGCCGATATGAGAAAGATCAGCAGAACTGGCATCCAGTCGAATAGCGGCCGGATATCGGCGATGTTGCGCGCGAAAAACCGCTCCACCCAGAAAAACACAAAGAGCAGGACTGCGAGAAAAACTCCAAGAAAAATAAAGGCTGCGAGCGAGGAGAAGTAGGAGGAAAGTTCTTTTTTCGCGATCTGTGCAACATTACGCATGGGCGGGCTCCTTGTAGGAAGGATCAGGGGATGTAATGTCCGCGAACACCCTTTCCAGGTCTCGTTCCTCCGGGTGAAGCGCGATGAGATCGAGACCGCTTTCATTGATCAGCCGCGCAATTTTGGGAGCGACCTCGGACGCCGCGCGGCCATCAAGCTGCAAGTGGTAGGCATGGGCGGGCGCCTCTCCGCCTAGCGCTGCGCTTATCGCAAGCTTGGGATCGACTTTAAACACAAGAGCCTCGATATCGTCTGGGGCGCCGTTGGTAACCAAGCGCAATCGCTGCTGACGGTCAAGGTCTGCGAGCTTGGAGTCGAGCGCGATATGTCCACGATCTATGATGATCACGCGATCGCAAAGCGCTTGAACCTCTTGAAGTATGTGCGTCGATAGAATGATGGTTGCGCGCTCGGCGAGCGATTTCACCAAGGTCCGCATATGTTTGATTTGCGATGGGTCGAGACCGTTCGTCGGTTCGTCGAGTATGACGATCTTTGGTTTGTGCAAAATAGCCTGCGCGACGCCAACCCGCTGGCGATAGCCGCGTGAGAGGCTCGAAATTGTAGCAGTCGCCTTCTCGGCAAGACCCGTTGCGGCAATTGCCCCGCGTAGAGCTTCCGGGCGATCCGCTTCGCTGACGCCTTTGAGGCTCGCGGCGAAATCGAGGAATTCGACCACCGTCATATCGCCGTAGATCGGGCAATTTTCGGGCAGATAGCCGATCAGCGATCGAACCTCATCAGGCTTGGTCTCAATGTTCTTGTTATCGATGGTCACCGTGCCGGAGGTCGGCTCCAGATATCCGGTGAGCATTTTCATGATTGTCGTCTTGCCCGCGCCATTATGGCCAAGAAGTCCGACGATCTCGCCGCTCGATATGGCAAAGCTTACATTTTCGACAGCGGTAAAAGCCCCGTATTTCCGGGTCAGATTATCAGCAACGATCATGACCTACTCCAGCCTTTGCCAATCATCGCGGCGCATTGGATACCCAATTTATAGTGCCGCTGGCGTCTCAATAAGGAATGTGCTTCTCTCCCAATGCCTCGCTGGTGAAATGCAGCTTTAGCGGGAGGAAACAGACCTTATTGAGGCGCTACCTGTTCGGGTGGTATTTATTCTTCTTGGTTTTTGCCCGTCAAGACCGCAAGAGCCAATCCAGGATTACGGTTTAGTAAGCTGCAACTAGACCGTCTTCTAAGGTGGCTAGATGTAGTCTTTCAATAGGTTGGCCATTCGGCTCTGACCGTG
>CAYVJO010000017.1:0-13602 GCA_964451735.1 uncultured Hyphomicrobiaceae bacterium
CGCGATACCGCCCGCCAATACCATCATGCGGGCGCCAGTTCGAATACGCTCCTCTCACCTGAACCACCTTTATACGCCGACGCCGCCGACGCCACATGGCACGAAGGCCAATACACGCCTGAAAATCGGATAGTCTCAAATGCATTTCACAGCCGAGTTAGGCGATGCCAATCCGCCGCACTGGCGGAGTTTCCATGTGCCGATGAGATTTTGCCCGCAAGAAACAAGGCGCGCATATCGCGAGCGAAGCGGATGATGCCGCTCTTTAATCAGCCGAAAGGAGCGCCCATGCAGAGGTCTCTTGAAATCAGCAGGGTAATGGGGGGCCGTGACTGGTCAATGCTGATCGCACTCTCCATCCTATGGGGCGGCTCATTCTTCTTCAACAGTGTTGCCGTGAAGGAACTGCCGGTCTTCACCGTCGTCACGGTGCGGGTCGCACTGGCAGCGGCCATACTTTACGCCATCATGCGGATCATGGGATTGCCCATGCCAAAAGGGTGGCCCTTATGGGGCGCCTTTTTCGGTCTGGGGCTGATCAACAATGCGGTGCCATTCTGCCTGATCGCTTGGGGTCAGACACATATCGCATCCGGTGTCGCCTCGATCCTAAACGCAACGACGCCCCTCTTCGCAGTCATTGTGGCGCATTTTTTCACGGGGGATGAAAAAATGAGCTGGAGCCGGTTTTTCGGAGTACTGATCGGTTTGGCAGGCGTTGCAGCGATGATCGGAAGCGAAGCGCTCGGGACGCCCCGCGTGAACATAGCGGCGCAACTCGCCTTGCTGATGGCAGCGCTCTGCTATGCGGCATCCGGTGTGTTCGCTCGGCAATTCTGGCGGATGGGCGTCTCCCCGCTCGCCACCGCAGCGAGCCAGATGGCCGCTTCGAGCATCATTCTCACGCCGATCATGCTGATCGTGGACCGCCCTTTAGCGCTCGCCGTTCCAAGCACGGCGACGCTGGCGTCGCTGATCGGTCTCGCATCGCTATCGACAGCCCTGGCCTATCTGCTTTACTTTCGTATTCTGGCCTCTGCGGGAGCTACCAACGTGCTGCTGGTGACATTCCTGGTCCCGGTCAGCGCTATTCTGCTTGGCGTTGTTCTGCTTGGAGAAGAGATCCAGTCAAAACACCTGGCCGGTATGGCTATGATTGCTCTCGGCCTTGCCGCGATTGACGGGCGGCCGGGTGCGGCGGTGAAGCGAAATCGCTTCTCGCGAGGCGTGGGTGACTCCAGCTAAGGCACGGTCAGAAAAAGTAGACACTCGTTTTTTCTGAAAATCTCTCATAAACAAGGAGATATAGATAAGGATCGTTGCCTATGGAAATGACACTGATCTAGAGCCTGACCAATCCGGTAGACTTGTAAACGCCGATAATTCTATGTTTAACCGCCATTTCTGACACTCAACCACGAGGGATCGTTTGCCTTGAGACGACCGGGCGCGTTTGGAACAAGCCTTCCAGAACCGAGATGAGGATATAGGTGACAATCATGCTCCAAGCCGCCACCATGACGACCGCCGCGACCTGCAGCACAAGCTGATCGAAGTTTCCCTCGATCCAGCCTGCGCCCGCCCCAATGTTTTTCGTGGCAAAAACGCCCGTCAGGATCGTGCCTAGTGCGCCGCCTACGGCATGAACGCTGATCAGATCGGTTCGGTCATCATAGCCAAGCACGTCGCGGACGAGCCAGGAAGCCAGAAAGCACAAGCCGCCTGCAAGAGCCCCGATCATCAGCGCCGCGCCCACGGGAACGAAACCTGACGCTGGAGTGATGGCGACGAGCCCTGCCAGCGCGCCGGTCAACACACCTTGCGCCCGCACATAGCCATGCACGGCGTTTTCGCAAAAGAACCAGACAAGCGCGGCGGATGCGGCGGCAAATTGCGTGGTTGTGAAGGCGATGGTCGCGTCTTCTCCAGCGGTCAATGCCGAGCCCGCATTAAATCCGAACCATCCGAGCCAAAGAAAACTCGCGCCGACGAAGAGGCACAACATCTGCATATTATCGAGCGGTGCCTGAACGCGATTGACAACGCGGCCCCGTCTGGCGATCAACACCAATCCCGCAACGCCGGAGGACAGGTGAACAACCGTGCCGCCTGCGAAATCTAGAAATTCCAGCTTGCTGAGAAAACCACCGCCCCATACCCAATGGGCGATCGGAACGTAAACGAATGCAACCCACAATATGATGAATGAGAAAAAAACAACCAGATTGACCCCGCGCCCGAAAGCCCCGCAAACAAGCGCGACCGTTACAACCGCGAAGCTGAGCTGGAACATCGCGTACAGCAAGACCGGTATCGACCCGATATATTCGTCCTTGCGGATATTCGTCAGAAACACATAATCAAGCGAACCGATGAAATCGTTGAATTGACCGCCATCGCCGAATGCAACGGAATACCCAAACACCCCCCATACGACTGTTGTGATCGAAACGGAGGTAAAAATCAAAACTCCAGAAACGGAGAGTTCATCGGCCGATTTCGCGCCCGCATTAAGCAGCAGCAAGCCGGGCAGCACCATCAGCAAAACGAAGATGGTCGCCGTCATCATCCAGCTTACATCCCCTGCCCTGCTCGCATTTTCCACGAAGGATTGGGCCAAAGCTGGCTCGGAGTTGGTGCTCAACACTGCAAATATGGCAAACGCTGACAGCAGCCATGTGAGGCTCGGTAGGTTATTACAGCATTTGATATACGTCATACTCAAACAACCTTACGGTTCACGGATCGTGCGTCTACAGATAATTCCGATTTATGATACGGATGACGTATCTCGATTGCGTGGCGTCGAAAGCAAGAAAACCAGCTTGATAAAGTCGATTGAAATATTGTATGCGCTTGCCGATCTGATCTTTATACTGAACAACCCGTCCATTGCCGAGCCTGTATGATACGATTTCGACTGGACGCTTGGCTTGAGCTCCGCCTGATGCCTCGCTAGAGGGCAGCCAGGCGGCAAAAACATCCGTCCCCGCCTGGCCAGTAAACAAATGCCTTTTTCCGATCGAGTCATACCCAGCATAGTCAGTAAAAGAATATACGCCCCCATTTTCCTGATTTTCTATACTAGCCTGTTCGAGTATTTTGGTCACAAAGTCGCAGTCATCAGATCGCGTCATCGAACATATCTCTGCATTTTCAATAGAGAGATAACGGACTTTATAATTCGAAAATTCCTGCCATAGACTTTTTCTTGTCCAGGAAGGGGCATTTATGTTATGCGCCTCCAAGACTGATAGAATTTGTTGCTTGTCCTCGGGTGACGCTTGAGCGGATATGATCACACAAAGATAAATGTTGGCGGCGCATGGAAATTGTCCCGCGGCCGACGGATCTGATTCAAGCCGATAGGGCGACAAGCGCGTAGTCAGAACGTTTTTTAGGAAGAATGGGTCGTATGATCGCAGCGCTGTCCAGAATAAAGTCGTAAACCGATTGGTTGACGCCGTGTTGCGCTGACTTTCTTTAGAAAATAAAAATTCCTCAATGTAAAAATTGATATTTCCAGATGTCAAATAATCAACAAGATTATGATAAAAACGCCAATTCAAGCTCGACAAAAGGCTTTTTTGATTATCGAGGGATTTCTGACCTAACAGAGTAATGATTTTTTCGGGATCCCCATACTCTTTGACAATCTGGAGCATGGATGGCGATCTGGTCGCGATGGATTGTATTATTCTTTCTGTAGCGCCTGTCGAAAAGAGGTTGTTGACCGTCACGCCAGGTTCTGCGCTGCACATGTCACGATAAAACGTCGCTGATACCTTATTGTTTTTCATTGCATCAAAGAGAACGCGGCAATCGATCTGCAATGCTTTGGGCTGGTCAGCCGCAGCGATATTCGAAGCGCCGATGCCCAAGTATAAAGCAAACATAAAAGGTGCATAGCGGCTGAGGCAGCACCTTAATTTACCCAAAGCGTGAATTATAGGAGCGCTCATTTGCCTATTTGGTTTTTCGTAATGATAATTACGGACATAAAAGCTTTGTATTGCAAACATTTCACGATGAATTTGTCAACTTCTGAACTTTTAATAGACAAAATGAATAATTTTTAATCATTATGTTGCAAAAGAAATACAACTTTAGATTGTTTTTTATTTGTGTTATAAAGCCTCTGCAACCTAGTTCGGCAGAGATGGTTCGCGGGTCTTGAGCTCTCGGCAATCAAATGATACGACGCTACCTACACGGAGACGCTTGGCTATAGAAGGAGCTTGGTTTTTTGTCTTTCATGCGTATCAAGAAAGATGTGGCGCGAAGCAGGCTTGAGGCTCGCATCCGTCTTGTAGCGATCACGGCCCTGTCCTTCACCCTGTTCGTAAAGCCCGTGATTGCCGGTCCAGCGCTTGTGATCGAGGCAAAATCGGGACTGGTCATTTATTCGGAGGACGCCGACCGTCCTTGGCACCCGGCTTCCCTAACGAAGCTTATGACGGCCTATCTCGCTTTTCAGGCCATCCGTGACGGCAAATTGTCGCTTGCCGACAAAGTTACATGCTCCGAACACGCAAAGAGCCAGGCACCCAGCAAGATCGGCCTGCCGGTTGGCGCGGAGATAAGCGTGGAACTTGCGCTAAAGGCGTTGATCGTTAAATCCGCCAACGACGTCGCCGTAATGATCGCCGAGCGCCTGGCGGGTAGCGAACAAGCTTTCGTCGAAAGCATGAACAGGACGGCGCAGCGGCTAGGCATGACGAAAACACGTTTTTTCAACGCCAATGGCCTGCCGCATGAAGAGCAAGTCACTACGGCGCGTGATATGGCTTTGCTTGGAAGGGCGATATTGCAGGAATTCCCCGAACATTCCGATTTGTTTTCCATGCCATCTTTCAAAATCGGAAACCGCGTGCTGCGCACGCATAATAAGCTTTTAAAAACGTTTGATGGCGCCAATGGTATGAAAACAGGCTTCATTTGCGCCTCTGGTTTCAATGTCGTAGCAAGCGCAAAGCGAGGTGATCTTGAAATCATGGCGGTGGTGCTTGGCGAAAAATCAAGCGGAGCGCGCACGGCAAGGGCGGCGCGTCTGATCCAGCATGGCTTCGATTTTCATGGTTGGAAAACGATTTTCTCGGCAAAGCTCGACCAGATGGCGATCGAGGATACGGCTTTGACGAGGCCGATTGATCTGCGGCCAGTCGTGTGTCAACCGCGGCCAAAAGTAAAGAAAAAGCCTAAACCCCAAGCGAAAGCCAAACCAAAGCCACAGACATGATTATCTCCGGCGCGGCTCCTTCTGCCGCACCGCCTGCCCTAGACGATCCGACGTGGCTTAAGCGATATTCTGCAAACAAATTTAGCGCTTAGTTCTTTCAGCGGGATTTTTGTGCCTAGCTGCTCGATATTGCAGCGTGCACACATAGCCGGCAACTGACCAGGACAGCCCCATCGCCTCATCATCTCCAGTCCACATAACCGCGCTTCAGCCGATATGTCCGACTGGGAACAAGGCTTAACCGTTTTTGATGGAATAGATGGCTGCCTTTACGCGTTTAGGTCTACCGTTTTCTCGCCCATGGCGTAACCGGCTCCGCGCACCGTTCGAATGGGGTCGCGGTCGCGCCCCCGGTTAATTGCTTTACGCAAGCGCCCGATATGCACATCCACAGTTCGCTCGTCCACGTAGACATCGTGCCCCCAAACGCCATCGAGGAGCTGGGCGCGCGAGAATACGCGCCCAGGGCTCTCCATCAAAAATTCAAGGAGCCGGAACTCTGTCGGACCCAGCTTGACGTCTCGCCCACTCCTTGTGACGCGATGCGCGTCGCGGTCGAGTTTGATATCGCAAACGCTCAAAACATTGGCGATCCGCTCAGGGCTCGCGCGGCGCAAAATCGCTTTGATCCGAGCCATCAGTTCAGGGACGGAAAAAGGCTTCACCACGTAATCGTCGGCGCCTATTGTAAGGCCGCGAATACGATCGGGTTCCTCCCCGCGTGCGGTGAGCATGATTATCGGTATATTACGTGAATTGCGTGCGCTCCGCCAACGCCGGCAGAGCTCCAGACCAGAGAGAGTCGGCAGCATCCAGTCAAGAATGATCAGGTCGGGCGCATCTTCGGAAACGGCGAGCTCGGCTTCATCGCCGCGATAGGCAACACGGACTTTGAAACCCTCGGCCTCTAGATTATAGCGGAGGAGAAGCGCGATGGCTTCTTCATCCTCCACAACCAGTATTTTCGCTGTCATCGAGATTAAACGGACTCTATAAAACTGCCGAACACGGGGTTAGAGCCCAATTCGTTCCGACTCCATCAGAACGAATTGGGCTCTAACTTTTATACTTTGGCGTAATCTTTTCGCAAAACCGGTTTCCACTTTTGCGGATCACGCTCTAGCTGGCCGGTTTTTCCGGCATGGTGAAGCTGGTCGTATCGTTTTTTGGGCGCTCTTCAGTAATCGGAACGCCCTTGACGAGGAAATGGATCATCTCCGCCATGTTTGTTGCGTGATCACCGATACGCTCCAGATTTTTCGCGCCAAACAATAGATGCGTGCACAAACCAATATTGCGCGGGTCTTCCATCATGTAGGTGAGCAATTCACGGAAAATCGAATTATAGATCGCATCTAGATCCTTGTCCTTCAACCAGACCACCAGCGCCTTTTCGGCGTCGCGCTGGGAATAGGCGTCGAGCACGGTTTGCACCTGCTCCAATGCGCGGCTTCCAATATGCTGCAAGCCGATCATGAGCTGCTTGGGCCGGCTTTCATCAGCGATTGCAGTGGCGCGCTTGGCGATATTCTTGCCAAGATCGCCTATCCGCTCCAGGTCGGACGCCATTCTGATGGCCGTCATGATCTGGCGGAGGTCAAGCGCAACCGGCTGGCGGCGCGCGATGATTGAGATAGCCAATTCCTCGACTTCATGTTCCAGACGGTCGATCTGCTCATCCTGCTGTATCGCTTTTGCGGCCAGTTCGGGGTCGCGCTGTTGTAAAGAGTCGATCGCTCTTGCCAGAAGCTGTTCCGCCAGGCCACCCATATGAGCGATCTTGCTATCGAGCGCTTTTAGCTCTTCCTCAAACGCCGTGACTGTGTGTTCCGTCATTGCAATCTCGCTTTCCGAAAATCGAACCTGCATACTTAACCAAAACGTCCGGTGATGTAGTCCTGGGTGCGCTGATTGCGCGGGTTTGTGAAAATTTGAGAGGTCTCGCCTTCCTCGACAAGGATACCCAGATGAAAGAACGCGGTGCGCTGTGAGACGCGAGCGGCCTGTTGCATGGAATGCGTCACGATGATGATGCAAAAATTCTGGCGCAGTTCGTCGATCAGCTCCTCGATCCGGGCCGTGGCAATGGGATCAAGCGCAGAACATGGTTCATCCATGAGGATAACCTCCGGACCGACAGCAATGGCGCGCGCGATGCACAATCGCTGCTGCTGGCCACCGGAAAGTCCCGTGCCGGACTCTTGAAGCCTATCCTTCACTTCCAGCCAGAGGCCGGCCTTTTCAAGGCTCGTCGTGACGATTTCATCGAGGTCGGATTTGGAATTGGCAAGGCCATGAATGCGTGGGCCATAGGCGATATTGTCGTAAATCGATTTCGGGAACGGGTTCGGTTTTTGGAAGACCATCCCGACTTGCGCCCGCAGTTGAACGGGATCGATTTTCGGATCGTAAATGTCCCGCCCATCCATCTCCACGCTGCCCGTCACGCGGGCAATGTCGACAAAGTCGTTCATGCGGTTCAGGCAACGAAGAAAGGTCGATTTACCGCAGCCGGATGGACCGATAAACGAAGTTACGGACTTGTCGCGGATATCGATATTCACATCGAACAAGGCTTGTTTGTCGGCGTAGAAGACGTTAACGCTGCGGGCCCGCATCTTTATCGTGTCAGATGCATGCGTGATGGTATGGGCTGATGTCGCTGCGGTTGCCTCCGTGAAGGTTCTTTGGTCCATCTTCGATACCTCGTTCACAAGCGCCTCCAGGCATTAACTGCGGCAATTCGGACTACCACTTTCGTTCGAAGCGCTGCCGCAGGAATATTGCAACTGCATTCATCAGCACCAGAAATCCAAGCAGCACCAAGATGGCGGCCGATGTTCTCGCAACGAAACCGCGCTCCGGACTGTCCGCCCAACTGAAAATTTGGGTTGGAAGCGCCGTTGATGGCTCAAGCAGACCGATATTCTCAATACTTGGAATGAAAGCGTTCATGCCGATCAGCAAGAGCGGGGCTGTTTCACCCAGAGCCTGTGCCAATCCAATGATCGTACCAGTCAGAATGCCGGGCATGGCGAGCGGTAAGACGTGATGCATTACGACTTGATGTCTCGACGCCCCAACCCCCAAAGCAGCCTCTCGGATCGAGGGGGGAACTGCCTTGAGCGAGGCCCTGGTCGTAATGATTATGGTCGGCAACGTCATGAGTGCCAGGACCATGCCTCCAACGAGCGGGGCAGAGCGAGGCAGTCCGAAAAAGTTGAGGAATACCGCAAGTCCAAGCAGGCCGAATACAACCGAGGGAACAGCAGCAAGATTGTTGATATTGACCTCGATCAAATCCGTCCAGCGGTTCTTCGGCGCAAATTCTTCAAGGTATACGGCCGCGGCGATGCCAACCGGAAAGCTGATTATAAAGCAAATGAGAAGAGCGTAAAAAGAGCCGCTGATCGCACCGGCTAGGCCAGCTATTTCAGGAAATCTGCTGTCGGAATTCAAGAAAAGCTCCCAGGCGAATGGAGAGGCAATCATGCCTTTTTCCTTCATCTGATCCAGCCAAGCGAGTTGCTTTTCCGAGAAACGCGTGTTCAGGCTTAATGGCGTCTCACCACCAGAAAGCGCCACATATGGCGGTGACAGGGGCAGACGGAAATTTTCAATGACCTTGCCTACCGTATCCGCATTTGCGCTGATATGCTCTTTGAGAACCTGCACGGCGTCTTCACGGACGATAGGCAGATATTGAGATATGAGTGTTGGATTGCGCACCACAGCGCGCAGGCCATCCTCAATAATCGGCGCGAAATCTCCAGACGATATGTTGTCTACGCGGACTTTTTGCGGGTCGATGAATAGGTTGAGTTTAAGGAAGACATTGGCTCCCTCCCTTAGGATTAGTCCCTGATCCTGCAGTTCCTCGAAACGCTCGGTTTGCGTGTTCGTTAAGGCATTCACGAAGCGCGGGATAACACCTTTTTCGAGCTGGTCGAAAGGATCGGCAAGACTGACTTGCAAATCCACAGTCTGCCCGATCTTTTCAGGATTATCGACGACGAGGTTGCGCAAGGCAAAACGAGCCTCGCTGCTGAAAAGCGCTGCAAGCTGTCTTTTTTCTTGCACAGTGTCGGCGTCCGGAAAGATTTGATCAAGAGCCGTATTGAAGATTTGGCGATAATTGGCCTCTCCGGGATTCGCAGTATCGATTTGCGCTGGATCGAGAAATACGGCTATCACAGCCTTCGCTTGATAGAAGGATTTATAACCGGTCGCAATAAGAGACGTAAGCAGAATTCCGAGCAAACCTACAGCAATAGCAATGGCTGTGAGCCCATAAAACTTGAGCCTGCGATTTGCAGCGTAGCGCTTTTTCAATCGCTTTGTGTTTGCTCCGGAAGCCCAATCATAACGCTGGGTAATTCTGAAACCCTTGTCGAGCGCCGCGTCAGTCATATTTTTCCCGATATTTTTGAACAATTCGCAAAGCAATAACGTTGAGGAGGAGAGTGGAGAAGAACAGAACCAAGCCAAGGGCAAAGGCCGCAAGCGTCTTGGGACTATCGAATTCTGTATCGCCGATCAATAGCGTCACGATTTGCACAGTAACAGTGGTCACGGGCTCAAGCGGATTAAGTGTCAAGGTTGCAGTGATCCCAGCTGCCATAACGACGATCATCGTTTCCCCGATAGCTCGGCTTACGGCAAGGAGTATGCCACCCATGATACCCGGCAATGCTGCTGGAAGCAGCACGCTCAGGATGGTTTCGGACTGGGTCGCACCAAGCGCATAGGACCCATCCCTAAGCGAACGGGGAACCGCAGTAATAGCGTCATCCGATAGTGAGGAAATAAATGGGATGAGCATGATACCCATTACCGCCCCAGCTACGAAGGCACTGTTCGGCGCGGCCCCGATGCCAACGGAATCCATGAATGTTTTGAAGGCGGGCGCTACAATCAAAATTGCAAAAAATCCGTAAACCACTGTCGGGATGCCTGCCAGAATTTCGATAATAGGCTTGATTCCAGCCCGAAATTTGGAATTGGCGTATTCCGTCAAATAAATGGCTGTAAAAAGTCCTACAGGGATAGCAACGAGCATTGCGAACAAGGCGATCTGGAGCGTCCCGAGGAAGACTGGAATCGCGCCAAAAGCTCCATCCCCCAAAGATTGGTCGGCGCGCAAGGCGATCTGCGGCTCCCATCTGAGACCAAAAAAGAACTCGAATGGCGACACTATGTTGAAGAAGCGCAAAGCTTCGTAAAGCAGTGATAATACAATCCCAGTCGTTGTCAGGATTGCGATCACTGAACATGTAATCATCAAAGAATTCAGGATCGTTTCAACGCGTTGGCGCGTACGAAACTCAGTGGATATTCTCGCTCTTGTAATAACCAAAGCCAAGATGCTAAGCGAAACGGCAAAAGCAAACATTGCCCAATTCGAGATTGCCTGCCACGAACGATATCTCGCTGCGGCGTCGAGCGTGGCCTGATCGGGTTGGCCAAAAATATTACCGCGAGAAATCTGCTTTATCTCGCTGATTACCAGGTTTGCTTGAGCTGACGTGATATTTGCTATCTTTTCGTCAGGCAAGCTGGCGAGTAGCAAAGTATCTATGACTGTATTTTGAAGAGCCAACCAAAGCAAGATCAGCAGAAGTGACGGTATTCCAACCCAAGCGGCTACATATGCGCCATAGTAGCCAGGGCGTGAGTGAAGGTTTCTGGCATTTCCTCCAGCAAGCGCTAAAGCGTGTTGCTTACCAAAAAGATAGCTTACAGCAGCGAGTGCAATAATTGCAATAAACACATAGCCGATCATTGCCGCTACTTTCGCCTCAAAATACTTCTGACTACAAACAGATAGCAGCCGCGTTATTACGCGGCTGCTTGCTTAATATATTAACTCGCTGGAGCATCAAGTTTTTTGCCCGAACTTACAGCTTCTTGAGTCTCTTTGACTTTTTCGTCGGAAAGAGGCGTCAAACCGCGTTCAGACAAGTAGCCACCACGGGTCAGAGCTTCTTTGCTGACATATTCAGCAAGGAATTCCTTCACACCTGGGATAACATCGCGATGCGCATTTTTAATGTAGATGTACAGTGGGCGGGAAATTCCATATGAGCCTTCGGCGATGGTATCAAACGAAGGAAGTACGCCTTCAACTTTAACACCCTTGAGCTTGTCTTCATTTTCAAAAAGGAATGAATAGCCAAAAACGCCGTAAGCATTGGCGTCGGCTTCGAGGCGCTGGACTATAAGATTGTCGTTTTCACCAGCTTCAATGTAAGGGCCGTCGGTCCGTATTGGAGAACACTTCTCCTTCACGAGCGTCTCATAAGCTTTCTTTTCCAGAGATTTTTTCTGCTCTTTGAAGAAGTCCAGAGCTTCACAGCCAGAATGCAAGGCAAGCTCTACGAAAGCATCGCGTGTGCCTGATGTCGGAGGGGGGCCATAGACCAGGATTGCCTGGTTTGGCAAGGAAGCGTCTACGTCGCTCCAGCTTTTGTAGGGGTTCTCAACAAGCTTGCCGTCAACAGGAACTTCCTTGGCTAAAGCAAGATAAATCTGAGACTTCGTCAGGTCCAGGTCGGGACCCTTCTTGGATTGAGCGATCGAGATGCCGTCGAAACCGAGCAGAAGTTCTGTGATATCGGTCACGCCGTTTTTCACACAGTCATCATACTCGGATTTCTTGATGGCGCGGGACGCGCCGGCTATGTCAGCCTGATCGGTGCCGACGCCCTGGCAGAAAATTTTAAAACCGCCGCCTGTGCCGGTCGATTCCACGACAGGAGCCTTGCCGCCCTTTTTGGCGAATTCTTCGGCAACAGCCTGGGTATATGGGAAAACGGTCGAAGAGCCGACGATCTTGATCTGATCGCGGGCGGAGGCAGGGCCAACTGCAAACGTGCCGGCAATAGCGGCCGCCGCAGCAAGCGTGATAACTCGTGTGTTCACTGATGCTCTCCTTAAATTTTTTTTGCGCGTGAGAAGAAGAACGGCGATACCCCGCCCCCCAGTTTCGGACCATAACAATTACGCAACTTTGTTTTATAACATTTGAATTAAGTTATTATGACAACTTAACGCATTGTTTTTTATGATTTATTTGCAAATATCCGTGAAATGGTGAGTGGCTTGATTGATTACGGCCCGGCATCGGGAGTAGCTTCACTCAAAATAATAGTGAATTCGGAGCCTTTTCCCAATTCCGACGCGATCGTCAACTCGCCCCGGTGGCGGGTTATTACATGCTTGACGATGGACAGGCCAAGCCCTGTGCCCGATTTCTCGCCGCCATTGTCATTTGCGCGATAAAAGCGCTCTGTCAGGCGTGGAAGATGTTTTTCGTGGATGCCCTCGCCGTCGTCCCGAACGGTCAGGAAAAAGCTGTTCTTGCCCGCTCCCTCGCGTTTGCCCAGGCTTAGCCAGACATTTCCCCCGCTGCGTCCGTATTTGACACTGTTCTCAATGAGATTGGCCAGCACTTGGATCAACTCGTCGCGGTCCCCTAGGACCAAGGCCGATTTGACGCTTTTCTTGAAATGAAAATGCACGCCGGTTTGCTCGGCAAGCGGTCTCAGGTCGGCCAGTACATGGTGAGCGAGATCGACCAGATCGACACGTTGCTGCGGTTTGAGATGCACGCGCATTTCGATGCGGCTTAAAGATAGAAGGTTATCGATCAGACGGGCCATACGCCGTGCCTGGCGCGCCATGATGTCCAGGAAGTGTTCCCGCGCTACGTGATCATGACGTGCGGCACCCTGGAGCGTTTCGATGAAGCCGATCAGAGATGCAAGCGGCGTGCGCAATTCGTGACTGGCATTGGCGACGAAATCTGTCCGCAGCTTGTCGAGACGCTCGTGCTCGGTCAAGTCGCGAAGATGCAGCAGGATCGCTGGACCACGGTTGCCGCAGCGTTTCTCTTTATCTCCGATCCAGCTTATCGTTGCCTCCATATATCGCTCTATCGGTGCGCGTTGCTCAAAGGAGACCGAATGCCTGAGCAAGGAGGACGCGCGCAGATCGGCAACGGTCTGAAGCACGCCCGGGTCGCGGATGACGCTGGAAATGTGATCACCGTTGCGCAGGGCTGGCCAGAATTCCAAAGCAAGCCGGTTGAAGCGCAATATCCGCCCCTGGACATTGAGCAAAATGACTGGCGATGGGAGCGCTTCGATCATGTCCGAGAAAATTCGCTCGTCCGCCATATTTTCAGTGCCGCCCAGGTTCAACTGAATCGGTCGGAAAACACCCTCGCGCGGGATAAAGGCGGCACCAGCGGCAATCGATGCGATGCCAAGGCAGGCCGGAAGAAGCGGCAATCCATAAATGAGAACGAAGATGACGATCACACGGACACTCAACGTCAGAAGCCAGCGGCGAAGGTAAATCCT